>NZ_LCWL01000002.1:0-16454 GCF_001441695.1 Alishewanella sp. WH16-1
TAAAACAAGGTGGAATGGTATCATTCTGCGATAGTGATAAAGACACGCAAGCGAGACAATAAACCAGACCAATAACAGGGAGCCATAACCACGCCATCAATGACACACCGCACTGTGACTAAACGCCCCCTGCACGAAAAGCGAAACTAAACGCTTACACCACTCTCAGACTCCGGTACGCCCGCCGTACCGGAGTCATCCTGTGATAGTGATAGAAAAGATTAAGCCAAACGCCACCAAAGACTTATCACAGAGAACTGTAGCAACAATATCAACCGCCAAACAGTGCTACCAGGGTAGCAAGCAGCCGTGAATACAATCCTTTTAATTTAACAAAGTAGTGAGAGGTCGCCGCATACCAAACAATTTGCCGCAACCATTCTGTGACCTTTGCCGTATAACTTATATCTAAGATTTCTGGAAAACGTATGACGCAAAATAACTCAAAAGTACCGGCACATCGCTTATCGCGCTTTGGTAATTTAGCTTCTCTTGCCGGTCGGGTTGCTGGGGGCATGTTGGCAGAAGGCGCGAGGCAGTTGGCTAAGGGGCAGTTGCCAGCAAAAAAAGATTTATTACTGACACCAGCCAATATACAGCGAGTGGCAGATCAGTTAGCACATTTACGTGGTGCTGCAATGAAAATTGGTCAGCTGTTATCAATGGATGCTGGCGAACTTCTACCACCGGCGTTGGCTGAAATTCTTGCCAGGTTACGAGCCAATGCTAATCCAATGCCAGCAAAACAACTGGCTCAAGTGTTACAGCGGGAGTGGGGCGATAACTGGCAGCGTCATTTTGTTGATTTTACCTTTGTTCCTATGGCTGCCGCGTCGATCGGTCAGGTACATCAGGCTTACCATGATAATGGCAAACGTTTAGCGGTGAAAATTCAGTATCCTGGGGTTAGGCAGAGTATTGATAGCGATGTGGATAATGTCGCAGCACTATTGCGGATCAGTGGCTTATTACCGAAAGAGGTTAATTATCAGGGGTTATTAGAAGAGGCGAAAATACAACTAAAACATGAAGCTGACTATTTACTGGAAGCGCGTCATTTAAATCAGTACCGACAGTATTTGATACACGATACTGATTATCGTTTACCTGAAGTACTTACCGAACTCACGACCCAAAATATCCTGGTGATGAGTTATGTTGAAGGCAGTCATATTGAATCCCTTGTTCATGCCAGTCAGGCTGAGCGTGATCGGGTGATGACTTTGTTATTTAGTTTATTCTTTCGGGAATTATTCGAATACCGACTGGTACAAACCGACCCGAACTTTGCAAATTATTTATATGATCACACCCGCCAGCAACTCGTGTTATTAGACTTTGGCGCTTGTCGGGAATATCCTGCAAGCTTTAGTCAGGGTTACCAGCAGCTTTTTAATGCTGCATTACATGATAATCAGGCATCTATGGTGCAAGCGCTGACACAAATTGGCTTTTTTAGCCAGCAGATATTACCTGAACAGAAGCAAGCTGTACTTAACCTGGTGAAATTAGCCTGCGAGCCATTAAAACATGCGGGTGCTTTTGATTTTGGTGTCAGCGATCTGGCAATACGACTACGAGAAGCAGGAACAGCGTTAAGTATGCAACAAAATTATTGGCATACCCCACCGGCCGATGCCATTTTTTTGCACCGAAAAATCGCCGGTTTATATTTGCTCGCCGCACGCTTAAAAGCCAGAGTAAACGTCTGTATATTGCTAACTCCCTACTTAGATTCCCCGACATTATCATCGGTTGCTGACGCGCAGCTATAAGTGAATTGCCATGGTATCTGTTGCTCGGAAAATTCCCGGGTGGTACCAAGAACGAGCAGTGCAAGTGCTGCGTGGTCATGCTGATTAGCCTGACCGCGCATCTTTAACCTGCGCCTCGAATCTAAATGATAAAAACGGAACGCGACGTTAGTAATACCATCAATATGGTGCAAATCCTGAGCTAATTGACGCTCGGCCAGTGACAAATCATTTGGATGGCGTTTCTAACGCACCAGATGCCACTGAGTTTGGCGGCCAGCCAAATAGATCACCTGCTTACCATCAAAGTAAGCACTTTGTTCCAGCATAATTTGGGCAAGCTGGTTTCGCCATTCCGGAATAGCCTGTTTGATATTACCTTCGATAGCATAAGCGGTATTGGCATACAACGGCCAATCACCCTGGACGGGAGTGGTGCCCTGATTATCCCACATGCCGATGGTTGGCCCCGGCGCATGCCCGAAAAAACCCAGCGGATGAGAATAGGTGCTGCTTAGAATACCTGCCGCCTTTGCTTTTTGCTGGGTCGCTTTCAGGATTTCATTGCCGGTGCGCCCGGCGACAAATTGCCTGGTTAGGATATCCTGCCACTGATTGCCAGTAGCCAGCGCTGCTTTTAAACCTTCAGGCACATCCTGTTCATCTGCTTTGAGGACATACGCCATCTCTTGAGTATCGGTGCACAGTTTTAAATAACAAATACCAACGTCAGTATGCAAAATGTCTCCGCGCCGGATAACGCCACTCTGGCCACAAAATGCGGTATCCTGCTCGCAAGTTAAACCTGGTCGTTGCAGGGTAACGTAAGGCATAAACCACACGGGCAACTGCAGCTGGCTAAAGCGCTCCCGTAAATACCAGGCGACGTCTTCAGTGGTGGTAACACCCGGCGTAATGACTTTGCTGCTGAACGCTTCCGCTATCGCGCTTCTGGCCAGACTGACAATGTGTGGATAAATGGCCAACTCAGTGGTGGTTCTTTGTTCGAGCCACCGTACAACAAGCTGTTCTGCCGATACTAAACGATTATGAAAGGGTTGTGGTAACACCGACTTTAACCGACTGTGTAAGGCTGATGTTAAACCGTCTGCAACTGGCCACTCGTCAGAAACATTAATACCAATTCGCTGTGGATCTTTGGCGATTATTAACTCCGCGAGTGCCTGCCATTGTTGCTCCAGACTGCCGCCCTGCCAGGCTGCGGTAAAGGGCGCTCCCAACGGATAGCGGTTTACGGTAAGTTTTTCTACGCTACCATCGGCCAGCCGGTGAAAGATCAACATAGTGGTGCGGCGTGCGGCGAAAGTAGGTTGGGGCACCAACGTAAAGTAAATTGGGTCTTCGGCTTTTTCGCGATTAATCACCAGCCACATATCAAGCTGCTGCTCGGCCATTAGTTTTGGCAATAGCGTATCCAGCCGCTCGAGTAGCAATTGGTTCTCTGGTGCAACGCGCTCGCGTGGTGACAGGATGGCAAAATCATTGACGCTGCTCATCTGCCTGCCTTGAGCAAAACTGGAGTTGGCTTGAGTAGTACTGACAACAAGATTCAGCAGCACTGCGCTGCATGTTAATAAGACTAGTGATTTCATTGGTTAATTACCTTGGTTATTGTAGTAAGAATTCAAGCCTACACACCGCTTTTTATTGGTTAATATGAACGGTATCTGCCATGTCAATACGGGTAAAAGGTTTAGCAGATGTAAAGAAAAAAGTAAACCAATTAGCAGCTTAGCGTAAGCGCTGTCAGAAATCATTAATCTGACTGAAAAGGCGACACTTGCTTAAAACGACACTGGCTTATTTTTTCAGGCGGCTTATCATGAACGCCTCTGGACCAAAAAATACAGGAAGCATTAAAAGTGGCAGAATTAAATACGGGTTTTTACGGTGTGCTGGCTGCGGTTGCAATTGGCGCACTGTTGCTGGGTTATTTATTGGCCAGTGTGCGGTTAAAACAGCAACTAAGTGCTGTTATCACCGAGTCAGGCGAGCGGCAACAGCAGTTAACAACCTGTCAGCAACAGTTGGGGCAGTTACAGCAACAGTATCAATTGGAACAGGAAAAATTACAGCAATTGCGTTTGGTAGAAATCAAGCTCAGCGAGCAGCAGCGTTACAGTGATGCGACCAGTCAACGCTTGCAGCAGCAGTTAACGCAAACGTTAGAGGAATTAAAACAAGCTCAGCTTGAATATCATAACCTGACTAACCGTTACACCCGGCTAAAAACGGAGCTGGATGAGCGTGATGCCAGTCACCAGCGCGAGCTGGTGAACTTTGAAAAGCAAAAACAAAGCTTAGTTGAACAGTTTAAAGCGCTATCCAACGAGATCCTGGACGCGAAAGCACAAAGCTTGCAAGAGAGCAGCAAAACCAGTTTGAACGCGATGTTAAGTCCGTTTCAGCAATCCATCGATGCGTTTAAGAAGGAAGTTCAGGATATTCACCACCGTGAAACGACCGCTCAAGGGGAGTTGAAGAAGGAACTGCAATCGCTAAAAGAGCTGAATCAGCAAATTACCCAGGAGGCACATCAATTATCGACCGCGCTGCGTGGTCAGAAAAAGCTGCAAGGTAACTGGGGTGAATTGGTGCTGGAAAATGTCTTGGATCGCTCAGGTTTACAGCTGGGTAAAGACTACCAACGCGAAGTAAGTTTTAATACTGACGAGGGTAAATTCCGCCCGGATGCAATTGTGTATCTGCCACAGAACAAGCATCTGGTTATCGATGCTAAAGTTTCCCTTAATGCCTACACCCGTTATGTTAATGCTGAGCATGAAGCCGAACGTGCTCAGGCACTAAAAGAGCATGTGCAGGCGATAGCAGGCCGGATCAAAGAGCTTTCAGCCAAAGACTATTTTCGTCTGCCAGGTTTAAACTCGCCAGATATGGTCTTTATGTTTATCCCAATCGAATCGGCCTTTGTTGAGGCACTAAAAGCAGATGAAAACCTGTTTCAACAAGCGATCGAAAATAACATTCTGGTTGCCACGCCAACCACCTTATTAACCAGCCTGAATATTGTGCGCCAGCTGTGGCGCTATGAAGATCAAAATAAACATACTGCGGCGCTGGCGGATAAAGCAGAGGCGGTATTTAAGAAATTAAACAGTTTTCTGGGCAGCTTCGAGAAGATAAAACGGGGCTTAGATACGGCCGGAGCCGCCTATATCGCGGCGGAAAATCAGCTCGTCAGTGGTAGGGGCAATTTGGTGAAACAAGTCTCTGATTTTAAAAATCTGGCGCCCGCGATTAAAGCAGAGTTACCACAGTACTTTGTCGAAAAGGCCGAATTGGAAATTGATTTTATTGCCAATGAGTCTGAACAGACACCAACACAGCCATCGGAATTCTCTGATGATTAACAAGATCAGGGTAAGGCAGTGAGTTGATGAGTGGACAGGCCTGGAAAGGGTTTGGCTTTGCTGTCAGACAGTAACAGTTGCTGGGCAATGCGAATATCGGCGGTGTAATACAGCGACGCAAAGCCCAGCCGGTTGCGGCCAAGATTGTGGAATACCATACCAAAGGCAATATCACCGGCACTAAATTGTTGATGGTTAGCGGCGAAGTAGGTTGCTGGTTTATTTAACTCTGCATCAAGCAACAGCGATCTGACGCGTCCGGGCCCGCCATGGTAAGCCTGGATCAATAATAAGCGATACAGCTGCTCTTGTTTATCCTCCGGCAGATGTCCAAAGGTTGCGGCGAAAACCGGTTGCAACATCCGATGATTGCGTTCGAATAACCAAAGCGCGCAGTCTACCTGCGCAATGCGATGTAATTGTTTATTGGCAGGGACACCACAATCTTTTAGCGCAGTGGGCGTAAGCTGTAAAATACCGCGTGCGTTGGCTTTGGATTTCGCCTCACGCACTCCGCCACTTTCAATAATTAACATACCCGCTAAATCCGGTAGTAAATTTGCCGGCAGTGTAATGCGCTTTTGTTGTACCCGACGCTTATATACGGTTTGTAGTACGTCGTGTAATGAGGCTTGTTTTTTAGGTGTACCAACAGAAATACCATTCCAGTTGCCAGATAAACGGCCATCGGGATGCTCACCCAAGTAGCGGGCTATAGCTCGTGGTAAATCGACATAAGGCTGGTGACAACGGATAGCAAACGGATAACCAACGGAGTTACTGCTGCCGGCAACCCAGGTTGGTACTAAACCTTGCTGAGCTAATTCCTTACGGCTTTGATTAATTTTTACCTGGGTTTGCTGCGAATTAGCCGCGTCGTCTACATACCTCAGCAGGTTACCCCGCATATCAAACAACAAGTGGCGATTAAGGTCGCTGCAATAACCAGAGCGGGTCAGAATAGCGCGCCGCACACTCATCATATTGTCATAAACACCGCGGCTGTCGTCGAAGGCTTTGGTGCGAACCACTTCGGTCCAGCTGGAAAACGGAGCAACAGCGCTTTGCGATAGCACTGCGGGTGAGAAAACTGAGCAAACCAAGCTAGCCAAGGCCAGGCGACGGCTGCTGTTACGTTTGAAAAACGTCATCTTTGCTCCGGAATAACAAAACTGAAATAGCGCAGAACACATGGCCTGAATCATATTACTGAACCGCCCCTGAATACAATATGCCAGACACTAATCTGTTGGGCGTTTCGCGCGTATAAACTGCAGTAATAGACAGGAAGGATTAGTCATGAAAATTGCTATTTCGATACTAGTCAGCATGTTGTTGATTGGTTGCTCAACATTCGGGCATTCGGAAGTAGAAATTGCGCCTTACACAGTACTTAAAACTGACGAGCAACAGGCAATAGAGGTGCGACGCTATGAACCTATGGTGCTAGTGTCTACCAGTATGGCCGGTGATGGCAGAAATAGTGCTTTTCGCAAATTATTTCGTTACATCTCCGGCGAAAACGAGGGGGCGGCTGATATTGCTATGACAGCTCCGGTGTTAATGACAGGGCAGCCTGCCACTGCGGGTACTAAGATCGCGATGACGGCACCGGTGTTTATGTCAGGTAACAGCCAGCAAGCCCGGATGGCCTTTGTAATGCCAAAACATTTTACGCTCGACAGCACGCCCAAGCCGACTAACCCGGATCTGAAGGTAGAGGAAGTGCGCGACTATACCGTCGCTGCTATTCGCTTTAACGGCACCTTATCACGACGCAATGTTCAGCGTTACAGCGAGCAATTACAGGCCTGGATTGCCAGCAATGGCTACAGTGCGGTCAGCGAGCCGGTTGAGGCCGGATATAACGGCCCTTTAACGCTGCCGATGCTTAGGCGGAATGAAATTTTGATCGAGGTTCGTAATACAATAGACTGACATTAGAAAAGTAATTGCTGCTGGAAAATTGCCGCTGCTTTGTGTAATGTCGGACCAGTTGCTAATGCCAGGTTATTCATCTTCTAATGCAGTTACATATTCTTCAAGGCTATATTCAGCATATTTATCTGGTGCAGCATGACAACAGCTTGTTACTGCTCGATGGTTGCAGCCGCGCCGATATCACTACCGTAAGTGATTATATTCAGCAGCAATTAGGCTTGCCGCTGGAGGCGTTAAAGCTGATTATTGTGACCCATATGCATCCTGATCATGCTGGCGGTGCACATAAACTCAGGCGTTTAACCGGCGCCCGGATTGCCAGCCATCCCAAAGCGCGGCGTTGGTATAGTGGTCTGTTGGGCCGCACTGCGCATCTGATTGATGTTAGTCTGACCTGGTGGGTAGCCACCAGGCTGGGTAAGCCAAAACGGCATATTTGGTATAACCCGCTGTTAAAGCCAGACTTGTTATTACTGGACGGGCAGCAGGTACCAGGCTTTGCTGAGTGGCAAGTGCTGTTCACCCCGGGCCATACTGATCATGATTTGTCGTTGCTGCATCTGCCAACCAGGCAGTTGTATATCGCGGACCTAATCGTATCGGTTAAAAAACGGCTGGTACCGCCATATCCGGTGTGTCATCCGAACCAATATAAGCAATCATTGCAGCGGGTGCAGGAGCTTGCACCTAGTCAGATCTATTTTGCCCATCTGCCTGCACGTGCAGCTGAGAGTATCGACTTTGCAGCGATACTGGCGCAGGCACCAACCTTACCAAAAAATCATTGGCACTCGATGAAAAACCGCATCTTGCACACTCTAGGCCGACAAAACCGGTCGCATTAAGCCAGATTGTTGTCACTAGCTGCGATGATAACGCTGTTCTGAAACAAACTTTGACTTATTGGTTTTTGCGCAATAATTTGTGCATTAGCAACTAATGCGCAAAAATTAATGCAAAAAATAAAGATTCTGAGTGCGCAACACCAGTTTGCGGTGTCATTGGGGAAGTTAGTTAAGCATCAGCGAGCTCAAAGTATGGCGCAGGGTGAACTTGCTATGCGCACTGGCCTTAGCCGCAATACCATTTCGGCGATTGAAAACGGTAAATCCGTTAGCACCGAGGCATTATTTGCTGTGTTAGCGCACCTTAATTTGCTGCATCTGTTGGCAGAGCCGGTTAGTACAGAGTTGGCTTTGCTCGATAACCGGCAGCAACGCAAAGCCCGTAAGCCTAAAGCGGAGTTTTCGAATGACTTTTGAGCAAGCCTATGTTTTTTATCGGATGAGGCGATTCCTGCAGAGGCAAAAAAGGCGTTTGAACATGGTCCCAGTATGGGCGGTGCCAGACCTAAAACACTGATCACAGAGGGAGCTATTACCTATCTGGCAAAATTTAATCGCCCAGATGATCTCTTTAATCAGGTGAAAGTTGAGCACGCCAGTATGCGGATGCTGGCCGAGTTACCGGTGCATGTTGCCAATACCCGCGTTGTGTCAGCTGCTGACGAAGATGTATTGCTGGTAGAACGTTTCGACTGTGATGACCAGCGGCCTACCCATCACTTTATCAGTGCCAATTCGCTAATCAATATTACCGCGGTTAATCCAGACCAGTTAAACCCCAACTACAGTTATGGCTTTTTGGCGGAGTTTTTGGCCAAACATTCTGCTGCGGCAACCGATGCGCAAGCGTTATATCAGCGCATGGTGTTTAATGTTCTGCTCGGCAATACCGATGATCACAGCCGTAATCATGCGCTACTCTACAGTTTTAACCAACGAACCTGGTGTTTGGCACCGGCTTATGATGTCTTACCCATTAATAACTCCCGCCAGCATGGACTTGGTATTGGCGCCTCGGGCCGGTTCGGTAGTGTAGAAAACTTACTCAGCCATGCCAGCCGTTTTGGTTTAAAAACGGTAAAAGCCAGAAAACTGATATCGCAGGTGCAGGATTTAGTAAGTGAGTGGCCTCGCTATTTTGCCAGACTGGGCGTGGGAGAGGGTGATATCGAACGTTTACACGGAATTATTCCGCGTATTGATTAAGACTTTGCTGTGGTAAATGCAAAGTAAGATCGCGTCTTTGGTACGGCAAGCATACCGGAGACGGGCGCATTGTTTGTAGCCGGCTTAGTGGGTTGCGGGAGCCCTGCTGTTTATGAAGAGCGAACCGACGACCTTCGGGTTCCCGAAGTCTTAAAACAAAAAAACCGACGTTAATAGTCGGCTTAGTTGGTTGCGGGAGCCGGATTTGAACCGACGACCTTCGGGTTATGAGCCCGACGAGCTACCAGGCTGCTCCATCCCGCGTCCGTGTTATTACAACTGAGCAGTGGTTGTAATAAGTTGTCTGCAATGTTTGGTTGTTTTACACAATCAATTTGGTTGCGGGAGCCGGATTTGAACCGACGACCTTCGGGTTATGAGCCCGACGAGCTACCAGGCTGCTCCATCCCGCGTCCGTCATTGCGGGGCGCATCTTAGAGCTTTCGCTTTACATACGCAAGCGTTAATTTCGCTTATTTGGTTCGGTTGCCTATTTGCTAAGCAAAGCGGCGGTTTGTTGCTGCTATTGCTCCCTAAATGCTTACCAAGCTGCGCTGAAATAACCTTGGCCGCAACTCTGAGAAAGTGCGGCGCCGGGCTTGTCGATTCTGCTATACTAGCGGCCATTTTATTTTAAGGTTTGCTGCAATGCTGGAATTTTGGGCTTTAACGTCTAAGGGCGTGGAAGAGCTGTTAGCGGATGAGATCCGCAGTTATCAGGGTGAAGTGTTAAAGGTCTCAATGGGCGTAGTGCGCTTTAAGGCCGATATTAAAACGGCTTACACCCTATGTTTATGGTCACGTCTGGCAACAAGGATCCTGCGCTTAATTCAGTCGGAGCCGGTTACTGCCGAGTCGGATCTGTATCAGATCGCAAGTAATATCGACTGGGGCCAGTTAATGTCAGTGCGGCAAACCTTAGCCGTCGACTGTGTTGGCAAGCATCCAAAAATTGATAATACCCAATATGGCGGCATGCGCTTAAAAGACGCCATTGTCGATCAGTTTCGCGAAGAAACCGGCGATCGGCCGGATGTGGACCGCTTAAACCCCGATGTGCGGTTTCAGGTCCGTTTGGATAAACAGCATTTTCATTTCCTGCTGGATTTCTCCGGCCCGTCGTTACATCAGCGCGGTTACCGTACCGGGCAGGGCGAGGCACCGTTAAAAGAGCATTTAGCGGCAGCCTTGTTAAAGCGCTCTGGCTGGACTGTCGGTACCCCTTTGTACGATCCGTTCTGCGGTAGCGGCACTATTTTAATTGAAGCGGCGCAAATCAGCTTGAATCAGGCGCCGGGACTGGCACGGGAAAGCTTCGCCTTTGAGCGGGCACCGGGTTTTCGGGCCGCGGTATGGCAGCAATTAAAAGCTGATGCTAAAGCGCAGGCCTTGCCCGCGGGCGACACTATCCAGTTTTGGGGCACTGATACTGACGAACGAAGCCTGAGTAAAGCGCGGCAAAATGCTGCCCGTGCCGGCGTGGCTAATTTGATCAAATTTGATTATGCCGATGCCACTGCGTTAAAAGGCGCCGTGACGGATACCCCGGGTGTGATAGTGACTAACCCGCCTTATGGCGAGCGCTTGGGCGACCTGCCGGCACTGATCCCGCTTTACAGTAATTTCTCGCTGGCGCTAAAAACCCACTACCAGGGCTGGCGCCTGGCAATTATCACGTCGAACAGCGACTTACTGCGTGCACTGCGCTTATCTAAAGCCAAGAGCTACAAATTTAGTAACGGCCCGCTGGACTGTGAATTTACGCTGTTTGACCTCACAGAAAAGCAGGTGCAGGTAAGCTCGAGCGCACCAGCGCTGTTTTTTAGTGAGAGCAGCGCCTTTGGTAACCGGCTGGCGAAAAACTTAAAAGCGATACAAAAATGGGCCAAACGCGAAGGCTTAAGCTGCTACCGCTTATATGATGCCGATATTCCGGAATATAACGTCGCGGTAGATTGGTATGACGGCGAGGTGGTCGTGCATGAATATGCCGCGCCCGGCACCGTCGATGAGCAAATTGCCCAGAAGCGCTTGTTCGATGTGGTTAATCAGGTACCAACGGTGCTGGGGATTAGCCCGGATAAGATGATCCTGAAGGTGCGGGAAAAGCAAAAGGGCACTAACCAGTATCAGGCACTGGCTAAAGCAGGCCAGTATAAAGAAGTATCAGAGTATGGCGCTAAGTTCTGGGTTAACCTGCGCGATTATTTGGATACCGGGTTATTTTTAGATCACCGTATTACCCGCCGCATGCTGCAGCAACAAGCGCAGGGTAAACGGGTATTAAACCTGTTTGCCTACACCGGCAGTGCTTCGGTGCATGCGGCTATTGGCGGTGCGACCAGTGTGACTACCGTTGATATGTCCAATACCTATCTGGATTGGGCTAAACGCAACTTTATGCTGAACGGCCTTAACGGTAAACAATACCAGTTTGAACAGGCAGATTGCTTACAGTGGCTCGCCCGCAGCCGGAATTTATTTGATTTGATCTTTGTCGATCCGCCAACCTTTTCCAACTCGAAACGGATGGAAGATAGCTGGGATGTACAGCGCGACCATGTCAAATTACTGAATATGTTGATTAGCAAGATGGCACCGGGCGCTAAGGTGATTTTCTCCAATAATAAGCGGCGCTTTAAGCTCGATTACGCGGCGCTGGAGGAAGCTGGCTGGCAGGTGAAAGATATCTCGGCTGCGACCTTACCGGAAGATTTTAAGCGCAACCCGCATATTCATGTTTGTTTTGAGCTAACCCGGCCATGAGTGATTTAACTCTATACAGCACCTGGGGCTGCCATCTGTGTGAACAGGCCGAAGCCCTGGTGCAGCAAGCTGGCCTGGCCGAGAAACTGCAGGTACGGGATATTGTCGATGATGAGGCGTTATTTGCCCGTTTTCGGGTACATATTCCGGTACTGGCAGCCAGTGATGCCCTGGGGCAGGAACAATTATTGTATTGGCCTTTTGATCACAGTGCGCTAGCCAGCTGGCTAGCCGCTTTGGATCTGACAACAACCGATTAAAGCAGGATAGGGTAACGTGGAGTTATTACGTTTTCAGCAGGCTTGCCTGGCCTTTGGTACCCATCCGGTACTGGATAAGGTGGATTTTAGTTTATTTACCGGTGAGCGGGTGTGTCTGGTTGGCCGTAATGGCGCCGGCAAGTCGACCTTTTTAAAATTGTTGACCGGTCAGCAAAATTTAGATGATGGTCAAATTGTGATGACTAACGGCGTGGTGCTAAGCCGCTTAGAGCAAGACCCGCCAGCCAAAATGGACGTGAAAATTGCCGACTTTATCCGTGAAGGTGCCGGTGATTTAGCCGAAAAACTGCAGCAGTTTTATACCTTATCTGAGAACCTGGACGGTGCCGGCGATGCGGAGTACCGGTTATTTGAGCGCTTGCAAAGTGAGCTCGACGCCCGCGATGGCTGGGGCTTAGAAGCGCGGGTTGACATGCTGTGTCAGCAGTTTAATATGGACGGTAATGCCAGTTTAGCCACCTTATCTGGCGGCTGGTTACGCAAAGCCGCGCTGGCACGGGCGTTAATTGCCAAACCCGATATTCTGCTACTGGACGAGCCGACCAACCACTTGGATGTGGCTGCAATTCAATGGCTGGAGGGCTTTTTAAAGAGCTTTGCCGGCGCCATTATCTTTATCTCGCACGACCGCGCCTTTATCCGTGCTTTAGCCACCCGGATTATCGATCTTGACCGTGGCTTATTGACCTCGCATCCGGGGAACTATCAGGAATATCTGGATCGCAAACAAAAAATGCTGGAAGACGAACAGCAAGCTAATGCGCTGTTCGATAAAAAACTGGCTGAAGAAGAAGTCTGGATCCGCCAGGGCATTAAAGCCCGCCGCACCCGGAACGAAGGCCGGGTGAGAGCATTAAAAGCGCTGCGCCGTGAACGAGCGGCGCGGGTAGAGCAGTTAGGCAAGGTCGATTTTGCGATTGAGCAAGCGGCGCGCTCCGGCAAGCTGGTGTTTGAAACCAAACAGCTAAGCCATGCCTTTAATGGGGTGCCGGTTATTCGTGATTTGGACTTGCTGGTGATGCGTGGGGATCGTGTGGCCTTAGTGGGCCCCAATGGTGTCGGTAAATCCACGCTGATTAAGCTGTTATTAGGCGATTATCAGCAGGACAGTGGCGAGATTAAACGTGGCACTAATCTGGAAGTCGCGTACTTTGATCAGCACCGTATGGCGCTCGACTTAGATGCGACGGTGCAGGATAACGTCGCCGACGGTAAGCAGGAGATTAACTTAAATGGTCAAAGCCGCCATGTGTTAAGTTATCTGCAAGACTTTTTATTTCCACCGCTGCGGGCCCGCACGCCAGTGCGCGCCTTATCCGGTGGAGAGAAAAACCGCTTATTACTGGCCAAGCTCTTTGCTAAACCCTCTAATTTGCTGATCCTCGACGAACCGACCAACGATCTGGATGTGGAAACCCTGGAGCTTTTAGAAGATATTCTGGAACAGTATCAGGGCACCGTCTTGCTGGTCAGCCACGACCGTGAGTTTGTTAACAATACCGTGACCAGCTCACTGCTGTTTGCTGGCCAGGGCCGGATTATTGAAATTGCCGGCGGTTATGACGATGTGCTGGACTGGCAAGCGAAGCAGGGCGCTGATCTCACCGCCAAAAAAGCCGAGCCGGTAGCCGAAGTTAAAACTAATGCGCAGGAAAAACCGGCGCAGGCTTCTGTTAACAGCGCTAAGAAGTTATCATACAAAGAGAAACGTGAATTAGAGCAGCTGCCGGCGCTGATTGAAAGCCTGGATCAGCAGCTTAGCGCCTTACAGACTGAAGTGAATGATGCCGACTTTTTTAAGAACAGCGCAGACTACACCCAGCAAAGGTTGAACCTAATGCAAGAAACCGAGTCGAAGCTGGCGCAGGCGTATCAGCGCTGGGAAGAATTAGAAGCCGCAATATCGTAAATTTTTAGGGGCCCGTTAATGAAATTATCACCGATCAGCTTAGCAGTATTGCCGTTGCTGACCATGTTCTCGGCGCAAGCCGCGGTGTATCAGATTGTTGAATTAGATACCAATAATAAAGTCCGTGCCACCAGCGGCGCTGCTGCAACCTTACAGGGCGCCGTTGTGACCAATGGCAGCACTTTTCTGGATATTACATTAGATCTAGATACGCTGGATTTTGAAAGCGAAACGATCAAAAGCTTACTGACTGAAGAGCAGTTGGAAAATGCAAAAAATGGCAATATTGATGCGGCGGTGACCAATATTTTAGTCAGTTATTTGGCGAACAATCCGTCAGTACGTAATCAGCCAATTGGTGTTAGCCGGATCTTTAATCAGTCACAAAATGGCTTGGTGGCTCCACTGGTAGTACGTGATCTTAATGGTAGCCGCACTAACACTGAATTTGCTTATGCAGTGAATAATAGTGGCCAGATTGCCGCTATAGCGACCGCACCGGCCGCCAAACTGAATTTTACGCCGGTGCCAGAGCCCGTCGAAGAAGATGATGAAGAAGAAGCAGAAGAGCCTGAAATTCCGGTTATTCCACAGCCTTATACAGCTTGGGTACCAGAGCCGGGCTATATGCTGGGGTATGTATTAGATGGCGCGAATCGCATTGTATTACCGCCGGCCTATACTGATTTAGGCGGCGGTATGTCTGCGGCGCAGGATATCAATAATAACGGCCAGGTAGTGGGTTTTACCTCGGCCGGAGTTACCGATGCCATTAAAACATCAATTAATGGCATCTGTACTGGTAATTCGCAGCCATTGCAATATTGTCAAAACCTCGCGATGTCTAGTCGTGGTATTAGTCTGAGCACCTTAATTGGCCAAATTCGGCTGTATCAAACGGTCGATTCGCTGCCACAAGGCTATGATGAGCGTGGCGCACTCTGGCAGCTAAATACGGATGGTTCAGCGAGCTTAGTCAAAACTTACGGTTTCCTTGGTGACAAGGCCACCGGACAACTGGCGCCAAACTCTGAGGAGTATCCAACTCCTACCTACTACAGCCGTGCAAATGCAATAAATGATGCCGGAATTGCGGTAGGGCACTCTTTGTATTCCGATAAGGATCGCATAGTAAGTTTCTTCGATAACTTTGGTTTTGAGTACCGGCGTATTTATACTGCGCCACATGCCACTGTTTATCAGGGGGATGACGTAAAACCGATAGTCGATCCCGCGGAATGGTTAGCCAGCGTCGCAGTTGATATTAATAATCAGGACTTAGTCGCAGGTTATGCATACAAAAATATTAACAGTGCAGTGCGGGCAAAACTTTTTACCTATGATTTGGCTGCTAATGAACTGACGTTTGTTGATGGCTTCTTTAATAGCTCGGGTACAGAGCCAAGAGCGATGAATAATCAAGGACAAATTGTTGGTCGAGCGGAAGTGATTATCGGTGGTACTGTTGACCGCCGTTTACATGGGTTTCTGTATGATTCACAAAGCGGCACCTTTAGTGATCTGAATGATTTAGTCGCTTGTGATGCGCCTTACACCTTGGTTGATGCGACAGCGATTAATGATAATGGTGAGATTATGGCGACCGCTTTGGTACGCCGGCCACTGTTAGATGCAACGGGTCAACAACAAACAGCTGAAGACGGTTCTGTAGTGCTGCAAGAACAAGCCACAGCGGTGAAATTAAGACCCATCGCTAATGGCCAGCCTGCCAATTGTGATGGCGAAGATACCCGCTATGAGCGCAAAAGTGGTAGCTTTCAGCCCGTTTGGTTGCTGTTACTTGCCATGTTCCCATTATTCCGTCGGCGCTTTGCTAAAGGATAAACACTCGCCCTTTGGTTGATGACCGTCAAAACCCCACCGCGTTATCCCGGTGGGTTTTTTGTTTGCCGTAATCAATATTCGATTCCTTATAGCATTTTCGTCTAAAACGGCATATCACTAATTCTTAATAGATCTCATGCGCTTAGGGAAAGTCAAGACTTTTATTCGTTAGATCAACATTGAACCTTTGCTAAGCCTTGGCTATCTATTAACTGTAACATTGTTGTGCTAAGCGCAGCCTTGTTATTGTTAAAAACACAAAGTTGAGGAAGACTGCCGTATGAAAAGACAAAAACGTGATCGTCTGGAACGTGCTCATGCTCAAGGTTACCGTGCTGGTGTGACTGGCCGCTCAAAAGAAATTTGCCCTTATCAGAGTTTAGATGCCCGCTCAGAATGGCTAGGAGGTTGGCGGGAAGCGATGGCAGACAGGAATGTCGGATTATTTAACAAAGGTGCCTGATTACGGCCTGTAACGCAAAAGCCCCGTTAACTAGCCTGTCTCTTGATCACAA
>NZ_LCWL01000084.1:0-15771 GCF_001441695.1 Alishewanella sp. WH16-1
ATTTCTGGGGATACCTCAGGTTTGGAACGGTGTATTAGTTCCATTCATAGGAATTGAAGAGATTGATAAGCGCAGAGTTAAAATTGCATTCGGTATTGTCGAGCGGAGAAGACGTAAGCGAAAACAAACAGATGAAGATGAATCTTCACAAAGCGCAAATAGCACATCAGTTAGTGTGGCTGCGAAATCTCAAGAAAAAGACGTTGAACGCGATATTGAAGCTGAGCTCATTATTAAAGACGCCCCCAACTCAGGAAAAGATAACGAACAAGGTGAGTTAATCGACAGAAAATTCTTCCTAAAAATTGACTCAGGCATGGCTCCAATTGAAGTAAGGGTGGAGGTAAAGCGTATCGGCCATTCAATATTGGGGCAGATTGTTGAAATTGGAGGTGCTAGTGATATTCATACATATAGATTTACTGGCTCATTTAAGAATTTAATTTTAACAGGCGAATATGAGAATGAAGACTGCGCTCATATTGATCGAGGAAGCTTAAGCTTGATGCTTAGAGAAAATGGCCGTAGTTTGGAGGGCTTTTTCTCATCTTATGCGGATGGAGACCACCACATGGCACCATTTAAATGCGTGCTTAAGCGTCAAAACAGAAGCGCTAATGGTGAGTGAATAGGTATAACAAGCCACTGCACTCGGAAATTTTACTCGCTTCGCTCCTAAAATTCCGGTGAGCGGGGCGTTCTGCTAACACCTAAAAGCGGACTTTACAGCCTTAAAGTTGGAATGTCTGCAATTGGCACATTGTGTCGATCTTCACTATGAGCGAATTGCAGCCGTTCAGAACAGGCAATCTCGAAAAAACTAATCTCTGCTTTGCCTTAAAATCAGACATTCAACAGAACATCTTGATACGTTGACGTGGGAGCATTTCAATATTGCACGCTACCATAGGGTTGACCTGTAAACGTCGGATGTCACTCAACTCGTCTCAACTAGCGTAATAAACTTAGTCGCCACGTTTTATTCGGCTGATCGCCTCGTTAATTAACACTAATTTGCGCAGCCTGAGTCTGGTCAGCTCCACTGCCATTTGCTGAGATTGCATCGCATCCATTCTTGATAAGAGGCTGATACTTTGCTGTTACAAATCCAAAGCAGCAGAGCGGTCTTTCGCTGCAATCAGTTCTTTTTCTATCTGTACTCTCTGACCAGATCCGGAATTTGAAATTGGCCAGCGATCATCCGAAGTAAATATGTTTCCCGTACTATAGACAGCCCCATGTGTTCAGGCTTTGTTTGCAGTATGCGTTCATTATGGCGTATGGCTTCATGAATATTAAGCCAGCACACCTGCATGCCATTTTGTATTTCGTAGTGCTCGAAATTGGGTTGCCCAAGCTCTGACGCAATCTCACAAACGTAGCAGTACGACAGCATTCTGAGAACATCTATATTGTCTTTATACCAAGGGCGAAACTCTTCAAAAAGTCCAAAAGGCGTCACGATGTTTACATTTTTTGCGCCAGTTTCTTCAATAAGCTCCCGCACCAGTGCAGACTCCAGATCTTCACCTGCCTCTAGGCCTCCACCCGGTAAACTGTAGTCATCGTACCTTTTGGTATATAACACCAGAATATCCGAGCCTCTTAGCACAATGGCACGTGTAGCCACTCGCTCACCTAGCCGATGTTCAGGGGTTGGCGTAATGTGTTTCAATGAATGCAGTAAACGCATGGTTGTCTCCACTGAAAATTCAAAATTTTCTTATCGTAGTGATGTTAAAAGGGCCAGTGAACTGGCCCTTGAGGTGTTAACGCAAGATCAATAATGAACACTTGGCATGGCTTAACATCGCCGTTGTCGTGCTTCCCACGATAAATTGCCGGATGCGGGAATGGCCGTATGCGCCCATCACCATCAAATCAATATCGTGTTGTTGCTGATACTGATGCAGCACAGTTTCAGGTTCACCCGCGACAATAGCAATTGTTGTGCTAAAGCCAGCCTTGCGCAGAATACTGGCCGCTTGCTCCATCTGTATTCTGGTTGCATCTACATCAGCGCCTGCCATCACCAAATGCACAGGTAAACCTTTGACTAAAGGGCTTCCGGCGAGCATTTCTAAGCCTTTAAGAGCTGTCGCGCTGCCATCATAAGCTAGCATTACCTGCTGAGGCTCCTTGTACTTCTGTTGGGTCAAGAGCACTGGTTTATGAACGTTCCGGATCAAAGGTTCAACCTGTAAACCTAATCGGCCATGAGCGTCGGCGCTGCTTGCTCCGCGTTTTCCCATCACCAGTAAACGGGTTTCTTCTTCCAATTCAATCGCTGTTTCTACAAAGTCACCATGACGTAAGCGCTCTTCAACCTGCTCAAACCCTGCGGCGGCTGCTCGGGCACGAGCGGCGTCGAGCATAATTCGGCCTCGCTCTAACGCCAGTTTGCCGCGCTCCGCATCCAGTTGAGTCAGCTTTTCCATCAAGGCTTCCTGCGCGCCAAGCCCGATACTGCCACTTAAATCGCTGGTATCCTGTTGTTGTGCTTTGCTCAATACATGCAGCACCGACATAGTCACATTAAGGCGTTTTGCAGCCCAGGTTGCATAATCACATACAGCTTCTGCGTAAGGTGATGAGTCAATACAGGCTATTACTTTTTTAGTCATTTTATGTACTCCCCGTTAGTGTCCCATCAGCCGTTCTATTGCATCAGGCTGATTGTGTACTGCAAACTTGTCCACCAGAGTGGCACTGGCTTCATTGAGGCCAAGCAACTCAACATCTGTACCTTCACGACGGAATTTAATCACTACTTTGTCCAATGAACTGATAGCGGTAATGTCCCAGAAATGAGCGCGACTCAAATCAATTTGCACAGATTCGATAGCTTCCTTGAAATCAAAGGAGTCAACAAATTGCTCAGCTGAACTGAAAAACACCTGACCCACCACTTTGTACGTCCTGTGTTGTTCATCACTACTCAGCTCTGAACCCACGAAAAGGATTTGTCCGACTTTGTTAGCAAAGAATATTGCACTTAAAATCACGCCAACCAACACGCCCCACGCTAGGTTGTGAGTGGCGACAACTACGATCACAGTGGCGACCATCACGATGCTTGAGCTGATTGGATTCTTCTTCAAATCCTTCACCGAACTCCAACTAAATGTACCAATGGATACCATGATCATCACGGCGACCAGAGCGGCCATAGGGATCATGCCAACCCATGCATCCAGAAACACCACCATCACTAACAAGATAACGCCAGCGAGCAATGCAGAGAGACGAGTGCGACCACCTGATTTGACGTTGATAATCGACTGGCCAATCATGGCGCATCCGGCCATACCACCAATTAAACCTGAACCAATGTTGGCGATCCCCTGGCCCACACATTCTTTGTTTTTGTTACTTTTGGTGTCTGTCAGATCATCAACAATAGTTGCGGTCATCAGCGACTCAAGAATACCCACAACGGCCAATGCCATAGACGTAGGAAAGATAATCATCAGGGTTTCAAAGTTCAGTGGCACTTCAGGCCATAAGAAAATCGGCAGGCTATCCGGCAATTCACCCATATCCGACACGGTACGTACATCTAAGCCGAAATAAAGCGCGACCAGAGTCACAACCACAATACAGACCAACGGCGATGGCACTGCTTTTGTCAGATAAGGGAATAAATAGATAATGCCTAGACCTAAAGCGGTTAACCCATAAACAGTGACGGAACCGTATTCACCGGAGAGTTCCGGTAACTGAGCAAGGAAGATCAGGATGGCCAGTGCATTCACAAAACCTGTGACTACAGATCTGGACACAAATCGCATGACATCACCCAACTTCAGGAAGCCAAACACAATTTGAATGACACCCGTCAGCAGTGTTGCGGCCAGCAGATACTGTAAGCCATGCTCTTTGACCAGAACAATCATCAACAGGGCCATAGCGCCTGTAGCGGCTGAGATCATGCCAGGGCGAGCACCAGTAAAAGAGATAAGTACACAGATAGCGAAAGAGGCATATAAACCCACTTTAGGGTCAACGCCTGCAATGATAGAGAAAGCGATAGCCTCAGGAATAAGGGCTAAAGCGACAACGATGGCAGCTAAGACATCTCCTTTGATATTGGAGAGCCAGTGCTGCTTAATAGTTTTAAGCATAAAACATCCATTAAGTTTTAGAAATCCGATATGAACCAGCAAAACACCACAGGTATTGCATTTAAAGTTTGCACGCATGGTTCAAACCTAACTTTATTTTGCAAATCTGTTTTGTGTTGTTCGCTAATTACACCGGCTAATCCTCTTGGGTTGTTCTTTGCTTTTGTTCAAAATTCGGGCGGCATTCTAGCGGTTTAGGCTGCTAAAGGCCAGTAAAAGTTTAAAAGTGACCTGTTTACAGAGGCTTAGCGTAATCAATTAAAGTACCTGCTGTAAATTTGCGCATTTACTGAAAACTGAAGTAGGCTCAATGTAAGCCATTGAAAATGTGGTTATGTTGTTTGTCTAACCACGCAACGGAGACAACGTTTTATGAAGATGCATCATTCTATCCCTACACATTTTGAGTGGATCTCTAATCCTTGGCTGCTGTTATCTGCGAGTGGCGAATACATCACTTCAAACCAAGCTATGTCTGCACTAGGAGATAGCACACTATCCGCTGTAATTGCTGAGCTTCAGCTTGTGTTGAGCAACTCCAGCTTGAAAAAAAACGGACACAAAACCACAACACTCTCCGTTTCCGGTCGTCGTTTCAAAGTAGATATTCTTAAACAGGACGAAGATCAGCAGTTCTTTTGTTTGCTCCAGAACTGGGTCAAGACAGATGACAAACCCGATTTATACTCGTCCGTTTTTGAACAGTCTGGTGAAGCCATTATGATCACAGATGCGGATGACGACATTATCGATGTGAACAGGGCTTTTGAGTTAAAAACTGGCTTTAAGTTAGCAAATATCCGTTATAAAAAACCAGCATTTCTGCGATCTGGGTTGAATGAAGAACAGACCTTAGAAAATGCCTGGTTTGATGTCAAAGCGAAGGGCCACTGGAGTGGCGAAATTAAAAACCGCAAAGCGAACGGCGAGTACTATATTAGCTGGCTTTCCTTATCGGCCATCAAGGATGACAGTGGCAAAGTTACTCACTACATCTCTATTTTCTCCGACATTACCCAGCACATTCAGGAGCATAAGAAGTTTAAGCAGCTTGCCTACCATGACTTTTTAACTGGCCTGCCAAACAGAGCGTTACTGGAAGACCGTTTTGAGCAGTTTGTACTACACAGTGACAGGCTCGGACAAACTAACAAATGTGCGCTGATCTTTATTGATATCAACAGCTTAAAATTAATTAACGATACCTATGGCCATCAGAAAGGCGATGACTGTCTTGTTGCTATCGCCAACGTCCTTAAAAACAGCATCAGAGCAGATGACACAGCAAGCCGATTCAGTGGAGATGAATTTGTGCTGCTGCTGACCCAAATAGACGGAGATCCCGACTTGCTGCGCGTGATTGAACAAGTCAATCGGGGCATTTCCGCTATTCATCAGAGCCTAAGGCTAGAAACACCGATCACTGCCAGCCTTGGTACTGCCATTTATCCTGACGATGCGTTGGATTTAGATGCTCTGCTTCAAAACGCTGACGCCAAAATGTATGAGCAGAAAAATAGTAGTAACATCATGTCGTGATTTTAGTTTATTACGGATCCTTTGGCGTCTTCAAACACATGGTGATGAGGGCAATTTAACCAGTCATACTGGACGTCAGCTTTAAGTGAAAAGCGACGTTGTAATCGAATCTCAGTGAATATCCGCTTTTGGCACTGAGCCGCCAGACTGAAA
Organism: Alishewanella sp. WH16-1; assembly: GCF_001441695.1. Taxonomy (NCBI): domain Bacteria; kingdom Pseudomonadati; phylum Pseudomonadota; class Gammaproteobacteria; order Alteromonadales; family Alteromonadaceae; genus Alishewanella; species Alishewanella sp. WH16-1. Next base: position 5,817 of record NZ_LCWL01000084.1, read on the forward strand.
GTCTCTAACGGCAACTAAGAGCGAAAAGCAGCTATTCAGATCAGGCAGCTCGTGAAAAACGAATCTCTGCTTTGCTATTTGCAGACATTCGTTTTTTCGTGAACACAAGGTAGAGTATTCACGTTTCTAGTCTATTGGCTGCGCATTGGATATTGAGATACAACGTAACTCAAACGCCCCAATTCATTTTTTTCGCACAGCTATATGTTTAAGAATGTAACTTGAGTCGGTTAATCACCGCCTCGGCTCTTATGTAAACCTGTAACTTGATTTAGTGTGTCGCGGTATATTTAACGGTATAATATTCTTGAAAATCAACAGGCCTAAGCTTCAGTTGCAGTAGCTGACTTCTAATCTGTGCCTCATCACTAATCAAACTCTGCGAACATACAGATTTAATAAACTCTCTAACGTTCTTCTTCAGTTGCTCTAGTTTGTCAACATCCATAATTCTTGTGGTTGCTTTGGGCGATGCTGCATGCTCAAACTTTTTCGAAGGGTGTATCATCATCGGAAAATACGAAACATTAGCGCCATACTTATTCTCAAACCACTCTCCCGAGCCATTTAGTTGATTGCAATCATGTTTATTGATGGTATCGGTTGTTGCACCATTTTTGCACTCCACGACAATATATTGATTAGTGCCTGTTCTCCAGAGCACATCGGGGCCTTTGCCAGATTCAGTTTCAGGTCGCTGCGAACTGAACCCGATAAATCTCGCCAGCTGTGCAAAAGCCAACTCAAATCGAGCAGCAGTATTGGGTTCAAATTTCAGATCTTCCAAAATCCCGTCGAGTTCAATAATCGGAATGTTTGGATTGGCAAAGCTTTGGAGGTGGTTTTTGCATTCTCTCGCTTGGTCTAAGAGCTCTCCCTCTAGTTTATGATAACCAATGCCGTCGATAGGCTTGAGAGTTCTGGAGTTATCACTAGCTGCTGACAGGACAAGCCTCTGTCCTTCAACCTGATCGTACAAGTTTACGTACTCCGCGGCCCTAAGCTTTAAATATGATCTCATTACTTTATTAGGGGATACCACTGCATCTATTATGTTTCTCCCAATATCGCTAGAATTATTAGCAAGTGCTTGATCGTACGCCTTTCGAAGTGCAATGGTTATAGGGTCAATATTGCTGACAGGAGTTGCCGTCAAGCTAGTTAATGCGCCCTTACTTGCAGACACCCAGTTGGGATCTTGATTCAAGCAATACAGCAAGGTATCCCAGATCGCCTTTAGGTCAGCTTTGGCAATTTGACTTGCAACTTTCTCTGAAAGATCCAGCTGTGCCTTAGTACCCACAGAGAATTTCTGAACTCCGGAACTAGCATAGAGCTTACGAGTCAGCGTTTTACCCATCAATAATACGGCGCAATAATCGTCATTTGAACGCACCCCTCGGCCCATCCCCTGCTCAACACGCTGTGTTATTTGTGTGGCTGTTCGATCTGTTCCTAATAGAATTCCTTCCTCGACTTTATCAATCATTCGTCTGACGTCAGGGAGCCCGTCGATTACAAGCAATCTACAAGCATCATTGGGTAGATCGATTCCGTCATATCGATTGACCAGCACTGTCAGTCCAGCTTTAGTGCTCCTAAGAGCCTTAATGCCTTCATGGATGTTACCCTTTTTTAAGATCGAGTCTGCGACATCTTGCCAGTAATTAGCTCGATGATCTGACGGAACAATAATGACGACATTAAAAAATTTCTTTGCGTGCACACAAAGTTGCTTTATCTCGTCATCTGAAATCTCTGGATTAATCACCTGAGGCATTAAAATCATGCGATCCCCAACATCTCCATAGGAGTCGGGGCATATCGCTTGATACGCTCGAAAATCCGTAATTCCGAAGTGGCTTGCCAAAACGCTATCATCAGCTAAGGTCGCCGTCATGAATATTTTACGTTCTGCAAACTCAATACTTGGGATCGTGTTGATTGGTATGCAATGCGGGGATATCTCTATTTTCGAAGCACTAACAACGCAGCGCGACAACTTCAGATTATCCTTTATTAGGGGCCATTTAAACTTCAAATGGTCCTCATTTTTCTCATTGACCAACAACCTACTTATCTCACCAATGTTACTTTGCCAAGCCCAGAACGGTGCTAGCATTTGGATCGACGGGTCGAGCCCCTCCATCTCCAAAACTCGTGGCTCACTCTGCTGAATCAGCGAGTTTCTCAGCAACTTGAAAACTCCCTTGTACGAGTCACATACGCTTGGTAATGTGACAGTGTACTGATCCTCTATAGTTTCCAAGCATGCATGTGCATCATCTACAATTAACGACCCGATATGAATTTTTACACCTTGATCTCCTACCCCAAAGGCAGATAGCCCATTAACCAAGGTGTGAATATTGGTTACTAAAATCTCTTTCCCCTGAAGGAAGCTGTGAGAGTTATAATCGCTGGTAGCCGACAGGCCTAGCGACCTTGCTTCTTGGAGGACTTGTTCAACGAGATAATTATCGGGAACAACGTATACCGCAGGTCCCTTGCCTTCATTTAAACAACTCTTCAAAATCAACAGACCAACAACGGTTTTCCCACTACCAGTATTCATTTTAATAACAAGGTTGCTTTCATTTTTCCTGCTGTACCACTGCTCCCATACTTTAGACTGCACATCCCGAGGGTACTGGTATTTTCCTTTCTCTTTTCCAGGTAGAGAATTGAAGATATCTCGAGGCTGCAAGGCCGTGTCGCTATTCTGGCCAGTTTGAAGTTTTGAAAAATCAATCATCGCTTGCGTTCCCTGTCTGCACTATAAATTCTGATTCGAATAACGGATGGCACCATCTTCCAGCTAATGTCTTTATTGCTCTCTATGAGATTTATTATGAAGGCAATACCGATCGAAATGTCATTGTTATGACAAATCTAATCTTCAATAAATCACACCATAAAGCCAAAAATAAAAAGTTACTATGCGTTTAAAGAGCAGTGGTATTTTAATGAAGCGTACGCCCATTTTGGGTAAAGTACAAATTAGAGCTAGTTGTGCCAAGATCAATAAACAATAAGGACTATTAGACATGATCACTAAGATTCGTATTCGTGGGTATCGGATATACAACGATTTCACGCTATACCCCAACTCAAGGACGAATATCCTTATTGGTGATAACGATGCAGGAAAATCTACTTTGATGGAAGCTGTATCATTGGCGCTTAACGGGAGAATAGTTGGCCGAAGTGTGTTGGAGGAACTAAACCCGCACTGGTTCAATTCTGATATGGTGAATCAATTTGTAGCCTCATTGAATGCAGGTCTAAAACCGTCCTTTCCCGAGATATTAATTGAACTGTACCTCCGTGATGATGCAGAGCTACAACTTCTGTGTGGAGCGGTTAACACGAGTGTGCCAACAACTGCATGTCCCGGAGTTTTTCTAAGAATTTACCCAAATGAAGAATACCAAGACATGTTGGATGAATGGTTGAAAAACCCAACTGATCTTTTGCCTGTTGAGTATTACACATGCGAGTGGCGTTCATTCGCAGACCAGGAGTTAGTGAAGCGTCCGCGAGTACTTTCTGTAGCCACAATTGACTCCCGTACAGTCAAGTCTAGTAATGGGGTGGACTACCACTTGCGGCAGATCCTGAGCGATCAGCTTGAAGTTTCGGAGAAGGCCGCCATATCGCTTGACTATAGAGAAATCAAAGCATCTATGACTCAGGGAGCTCTTGCTCCAGTTAACACTCGTATTGGAGCTCTAGGGGTTGCATTGCAGGCTGAGCCGATGGCCTTGGCAATGGACCAGACTTCACGCACATCTTGGGAAAGTGCTATTACACCTTATGTAGATCGCGTTCCATTTTCAATGGCAGGACTTGGCCAGCAGGCTGCGATAAAGATCTCACTTGCTATGAAACGGCATGCATCCAAAGTGAAGATCATTATGATCGAAGAGCCAGAGAATCACCTTTCACATACCAGCCTGAGGATTTTGCTGGACCGAATCGAGTCATTAGCAACAGATGAACAACAGCTTTTTATTTCGACTCACAGCACCTACGTTCTGAATCGACTTGGCTTAAATGATTTACATCTACTTAGCCGTAATCAACCATCAAAAATTACTGACCTATCCCCTGAAACGGTCCGTTACTTTCAACGATTGCCTGGTTACGACACCTTACGTTTGGTTTTGGCTAGAAAAGTGGTTCTGGTTGAGGGACCTTCTGACGAAATTATTTTTGAACGCGTGTTTAAAGATTTGTATAAAAAAAGACCAATGGAATTAGGGATTGATGTTATTAGCATGCGCGGGCTATCTCTAGCTCGATGCTTAGAGCTATGCCAATCTGTTGACAAACCCGTAGCTGTGATGCGTGACAACGATGGAGTTGATCCCGTTGAGTTGAGACAGATTGTGGAATCGTTGCTAGACGGTAAAAAACGGGAGCTGTTCATTGGCGCTGTGGCTGATGGACAAACCTTAGAACCTCAATTGATCAGAGCAAATGGAGAAGATCAGCTAAGGAAGATACTTGGAATTTCAGCGAGGGCTGATTTGGAAACCTGGATGGCTCGTGAAAAAACAGAAGGGGCAATGCGCATTGCAGAGTCTCAGGAAGCTCTGGAGCCACCAAAGTATATGGTTGAAGCCGCGGAGTTCATCCACAATGCCTAACATCCTTACTTTGGCTGTTGCTGGTGGTCGTAAGACCCAAGGCTTGGTTAACCACTGCAAAGAGCTGCCTTCAAGTCGTAAAGTTGCGCTACTTACATACACCCAAACAAACCAACAACAGGTAAAGGCTCGATTAGCAGCAGAGGCTGGCCATGCCACTGGAGTGGAGGTAATGGGATGGTACACGTTTTTGCTCAGACATTTTGCGAAGCCATTTTTACGTTTCAAGTTTCCTTCCGAGCGAGTCCGAGGCTTCGATTTTGATGGACGTCCAGGCAGATTTGCAAATGGAAAAAGCAGATTTATGACTGCCGACAACAAAATCTTTGGTTGTGAACTAGGCAGGCTGGCTTTTGAATTGATGGAGGCAAAACCTGAATTACTGAACCGTCTGGAAAATATTTACGACGAAATATTGATTGACGAGGTTCAGGATCTTGCAGGCTACGATTGGGAGATCTTACGAGCGCTTTTGCAATCTAAAATTGAATTACGGCTCGTTGGTGACGTGCGTCAAGCGGTTCTCTCAACAAATCCGAGAGGGCAAAAAAACAAGAAATTTGGTTATGCTGCGTCATTGGAATGGTTCTTAGAACGCGAGGCAGAAGGATGTCTCAACATTGCATATTCGACAATTACTTATCGATGCAGGCAGGAAATTGCATCCTTTTCAGATACGATTTTTGATGCGAGTTGGGCATTTCCGGAGACCACCTCGGAGAACATCGAAGAGACAGGACATGATGGTGTTTTCCTATTACGATCCGAACATATCTATGAGTACATGTCGCAGTTCAGTCCGCAATGCTTAAGAAATAACGTAAGTTCGGCCAAAAACCTAGATCTTCCGTTTCAGAACTTCAAAGTCGCAAAGGGAGCTACATTTGAGAGAGTGCTAGTTGCTCCAACTAAAAACATAGAAAATTTTATTAAGAATGGAACACCTTTGGAATCAACAGCCGCTGCCTCATTTTATGTTGCAGTTACGAGAGCCAAGCAAAGCATTGCAATCATACTTGATCAACCGGGGAAATCTTCTCTGGGCTATTGGGTTCCATAATCTGCGAAGTCTGAGGTTGCACGCTAACTTTGAGTACAAAAATTGGTGAGTAGTGCAGGCTTTTTTAATAAACGTTCAGACTGTTGTTAAAGTCACGAAATTTTGGGACCCACGGCTATTTTATTAACAACACCAAGGTCCGCTTTCAGTGAAAAGCGTCGATTGAATCGAATCTCAGTGAATTTCCGCTTTTGGCACTTAGTGACGATTCAAAGAGCAACTTGGCACTGGATTACTCGTTGAGCTTGTGATGAATATCATCATACTCTGTGATCATTTTTGCCAATTCCTCAAACTTTTCACCATCAGGCGTGCCAGGCTCAGCCTCAAGAAGTTGCTCAATGGCTTCTAATGCAGCTTCATATTCATGATCGTTTTTTATAGCTGTGTTGATTGTCATCTAGTTACCTAATAATGCTCTGAGGGAGCGCCTTGCATCCGCAATCACTCTGCAGCTTCAATGCTTACCACACGAGTTAAATTTCCTTCAGCAGAGAGCTGTTCGTCAGTTAGTGTTTGGTCGCTATGCTTTTTCATGCTGATTTCAGAGCGCTCTTTATCCGTCACACAAACCAATATGTCCCCTACGGAAATTCCTAGCTCAGCACAGAGCGTATCAGGAATTGGGATAAGGTTGTCCTTGGTAATTTCAACGGTATAACTCATGGCGTCCCTTATGTAAAAAAAGAACAAGCGTCTTGATTTGATTAGCTCGGTAGGCATAGCTTGATAAAGAAAAAGGCCAATCAATTTGACCGGCCATCCCCGTGTTCCCGGTGGTCTGCATGTAGCAGTGATATGCCAGGACCATCGAATAAAATACTATGCGCAATTACGCCTTAAATCAATTATGTGTGATTTTATAGAACTTAATTGGCTACCGGTAAATCCGTCCATTTCGTTGTGTATTGCGGCGATAGCATCGCACGCTTCATACTCCATGCCTGTGATGCGCCTTGGCTTGCAAACCACACCTTGCTGCCCGTTTTGGCATTGATGGTATCAATCACGGTCATCAGCGCTTTGCTCTGATATGCGGGAGGCGCTGGCTCAAATAAATCAACTTGATATACGCCTTCATCATAAAAATCTGCAAGCATGACACCGGCCTTGGCGTAGCGGTATCCGTCTTTCCAGATTTTATCGAGCAGCTTCGTTGCTACTGACAAAAAATCTCGCGTGTCAGCTGAGGGATGTGTCAGGGCGGTGGTGATGCTATTGGCGTAGTATGGGTCTCGTTGCCGGTCGCTAAACGGACTGGTACGGATAAACACTGTTAATTGCTTAGCTTGTTGCTTTTCTTTACGCAGTTTCTGGCAAGCTCTGCTGATGTATTCGGCTATTGCTTCGTGCATCAAATCTTTTGAGGTGATGCGCTCGCCAAGGGCGCGGGAGCTGATAATTTGTTTTTTGGTGGGTGTCACTTGCTCTAACGCCAGGCACGATTCGCCATTAAGCTCTGCGACGATACGCGATTCGACCACCGAGCATTGCTGCTTGATAAATGAGGGGCTGGCATCAGCCAAATCCAAGACAGTGTGAATACCGAGTTTGTTGAGCCTTGCTGAGAGTTTAGTGCCAATCCCCCACACTTCGCCAACAGGCAGAAGTGCCATGAGTTTTCGTTGTCGGGTTTTATCAGTTAAATCGACCACACCGCCTGCCTTATGCCATTTCTTTGCGGCATGGTTTGCTAGTTTTGACAGGGTTTTAGTCGGCGCCATGCCAACACAAACCGTGATACCAATGTTTTGCAAAATGGTCTGACGCACTGAATGCCCGAAACGCTCCAGCGCGGTGCAATGTGACACGCCCGTCAAATCGAGAAACGCTTCATCAATGGAATAGACCTCAACCGCCGGCGCTAACATCTCAAGCGTGGTCATGACCCTAGCTGAAATATCGGCATAAAGGGCATAGTTAGATGAAAAGGCGAGCAGTTGTTGCTGTTCAAGTAGTGGCTTTAACTCAAATGCAGGCACACCCATTTTAATGCCAAGTGCTTTGGCCTCTTTAGAGCGAGCAACCACACAGCCATCATTGTTGGATAACACTACAATTGGCCGGCCTCTTAAATCAGGGCGAAACAAGGTTTCACAGCTGGCATAAAAGTTATTGCAATCGACTAAAGCAAAAACAGGTTTCATCGTGTCATTCTTCGCACCACACTGACGACGACACCAAAGACTTCAAACTCGTCTCGCTCTGTCAGCAAAATGGGTTTGTATGCCTTGTTATGCGGCAGCAACTGCTTAATCGGCTTTAGGCACAGCTCTTTGACGGTAAACTCACGATTTAGTGACGCCACAATCACGCTGCCATGCACGGCAGTTTCAGACCGGTCCACTACTAGGACATCACCATCTAATATGCCTTTATCCTTCATGGAATCACCGCCGACTCTGACTAGAAAGGTCGCAGCAGGATGGCGGATGCACAGCTCGTTTAAATCGAGCGTCTGCTCAATGTAGTCCTGTGTTTTAAATACTGCCATTCTATATACCTCCACTAGTCGACATAGCAGTATTTCCCTATTACCATTGCGTTTTCAATAACCTATCTTTTTTATATGTTGATTGAATGAATTAAAGAATAAGCAAGATATTGCAATACTGTATATATTTACAGTATAAACATGGTTTAGAAGTAATAGTAATTTTTCTAGGGAGAATATTGAGTCGTGCCAAATGCCAACATTTATGTCTTTCGCCCCAACAAAGACCTTCTTAAGAAAAAGGGATTTGGCAGCATTGCGCACGTGCCAGTCATTTTTGATGGCGACTGGAAGTATCATCGCGAGGCTTCACGCTATCTGCGTGAGCGAGCAATTCCAACCATGGCTGATGTCGAAAATGGGGCAATACGGACATCTCGTCGTCCTACGCGCAGCTCGCTAAATACCTTTGCAGCGCAACTAGCAAATTTCTTGGAATGGTGTGCTGCGCGCGGTAAGGATTGGAAGAAACTCGACTACGACCAAGACATTACGGACGGATATGAGAAGGAAATGGCACTGGGCTCCTTCACCGCAGACGGCTGCCCACTTGAGAACTCCACCATTAACCAACGAGTTGACACTGCTTGCGCATTCTTAATATGGGCGTCAAAGAAGGAGTTGAGGGAGCCATTTGATGTCCCAACCGTTACAAGAAGCTATATCCAGCATACTGCATCCTCCACACACACACGAGTCGTAGCGCACACGTCCCGCGTGAATAAGCGACGACTTAATCCCAAAAATTTACGCATTCCGACAGACGAGGAGATCCGCGCTTGGCTTAATTCGCTGCGAATTCGATTTGGCCGAACCAAGGCACTGATGGCTGAACTCGTTTTACATACTGGGATTCGGCGGCAAGAAGCTGTGGAGTGGCAAATTGATACTCTGCCTGTCGACAGAAGTAAATGGCAGGTCAGCCCCATTTCAGCAGACAAGGTGACTGTCACGATAGAACATGGCACCAAAGGGGGGAAAACCATACGTGGCAATTATGAAGTTGGGCCTTCAAGAAGAATAGTAGTTCCGATGAGCCTGGCCGATAGATTGTGGCACTACCTTGAGTATGAAAGACCAAGACTCATGAAAACATATATCAAGTCGGGAAAAACAAAGGCCGAGCAGGAGGCACGACGCAGGAATCCGCCAACAGAACTCTTCTTGTCCGATTTTACTGGCGCTCCTGTCTCGGCACAGAAGTTTTACGACGCTTGGGTAAATGCGCCTTCCCTGCCGTTTGAGGGATGGTCGCCACATCCGGGGCGTCACTATTGGGCATGCAAGACGCTCCTCATTGAGCTGGAGCGCATGCGAAAACAAGCCAATCTCATGTCTGGTTCAGGCATGCCTATTACATGGATAACAGGAAGTGCGACCGACATAATCCAGCTAATAATCCAGCCACAACTCGGACACATGGACAAGAAAACAACTGATATGTATCTGGGATGGATTCGAGACGTCTATGACATTGTTGAACTTCATAATGCCTATGCCTTGGAATTGGGCGACCTTATTGGGGAGGAAAGAGCGTGACAGAGCCATTCCGCAAGAAAAATAAAGCCAAGCACGTCCCATCGCTAAGAATCGTATCCAGCAGTGAGGATGGCGACTCTTTGCAATTCATGTCAACGCACCCAACGAAACCTGCTCTCTTCGACGCCACTCCATTTGCTAGAGGCAGAGAGTTGCCTGATCGGGCACACGGTTGGGACAAGGGTGGGCTGTTCGGCGACAATTAGGATG
>NZ_LCWL01000024.1:0-129063 GCF_001441695.1 Alishewanella sp. WH16-1
CTGGACGCTTTGTTGTTGCTTCGGATGTCGGGAGCGACTGGTGATCCAGCTAAATCCCAGCTGTTTGAGGAGTTTATAAATAGCGTTGTGGTGGTACTCCACACCAAACTCGGTTTTGATGTAGTGAAGAATTTTTTCGCCGGTCAGTCTGCCACCTTGCTCACTCTGGCTATGCGATTCAATAAACTCGCCTAATTGCTTTTGCTGTTGTGCGCTGAGATAAGGAATCCGCCCCTTTGCTTTGCGGGCTTCAAGACCATCCAAGCCCGCTTCAAGGTAACTTGACACCCAGTTATTGACGCTAGTTCTGCTGATCTTCAATTGATTAGCGACTTGTGTGCGGTTTTTACATTCAAGGAATTGCGCGATCGCGAGTAAACGCATGCGTTTTCGCGCATTTTTCTCCGCTCGGGAGAGCTTGAGGAGTTCTTCAGCGGTTTGATTCATAAAGCTAAGCGAGTGATTATTCGAAACCTGCAATTAGAACAGAAAACTAGACGGAATGGTATAAATCTACCTGCCAGGCGCCATCCGGCGTGGTAATCATTAAACGCGGATGCGGGGGACCGATAAAGATTTCGGTGATCTCGCCGGTCATTTCGGTTTGCTTATCTTCGGTCCAGTTCCAGCCGTGATGGGCCAGGGCGCTACTAGCCCAAAGCGTGACCGCAACAACAGTGACACCAAGGGTTTTGTCAGTGAACTTGCGCATGGTTAACCTCATTTGCTGTTAAAAAGAGTTAGCGTGTTTGCCGCACGCCAATGACAAGTATACGAAGCAGCGGCAGGGACGGTGCAGTTTATCGGCAATTTTGCGATAAACGGGCAGGTAAGCAGGCTCTGTTACAGCGCTTCGGCGTAGCGATACAGCGCTTTTAAAATCGCAGTTTTTTGTTCGTCGGCACTGTGTTCATGTGCCAGGTTTTCTAGCGCCAGACTAAATTGCTCCAGCGTTAAGTTTGGATTATCCAGTCCATGCATCAGTTTATCGGTGCGATAGCGTTGCCATTTTTGTAACTCGCTATCGGTAAGGGTGAGCGGGTAGTTGCGCGCCCGGTATAAAAAATACAGCCGGTTTAACCGCTCTTCGTTAAACAACACACTATCGGCAGTCAGGTTAGCCGGATCCAACTGATGCAATAGCTGCATTTTCTGCTTATCGGCATCGCTGATAAAGCCCTGGTAAAGCTGGTAGTCGGGGTTAGTCTCTGCACTATACTCGGTTGGCGTTTGATAAAGCTCAACAACCTTTTGCTGGAGCTCACGATGCTGGCGTAGCCATTCCAGATGCTGCAGGCACAGGTTACGATCGATACCAAGCTCAGTGGCGCGCTCGGCACTCAATGTTTTGGCATTAGCTAAAACCGGGCATTTGTTCAGATGAATCAGTTTTAACCCCAGCCGTTGTTCGCCATCGGCCAGGTCGCTGGTTTTTTTATATAACTTTTGCTGCAGTGTGGCTAAGTCATCGTTGAGTAACGGGCTTGGGTCGAGCTGCAGGTTATAGCAGATCACGGCATTTTTATTAGTTGGGTGGTAGGCCAGCGGTACTACCCAGCTGGCACAACCTTGCGCAGCCGGAAACTTTGATGACACATGGACCAGCGGGGTTAAACCGGCAACATCAATCAGCTCACTGACTTTTTGCTTTTTACGCAGTTCAAATAAGTACTGGAATAACTTCGGCTGCTGGTGTTTTATCAATTTGGCAATAGCAATGGTGGCATAGACATCCGATAAGGCATCGTGTGCTGAGCTGTGCTCCAGGTTATTGGCTTTAGTCAGGTGCTCCAGCTTAAAGCTGGGGCTGCCATCTTCACGTAGCGGCCAGTTAATACCCTCTGGGCGCAGCGCGTAGCAGGCGCGCACCAGATCAATCAGATCCCAGCGACTATTACCCTGTTGCCATTCCCGACCATACACATCGAAAAAGTTGCGATACAGGCTATAGCGGGTAACTTCATCGTCAAAGCGCAGGCTATTGTAACCAAGCACGCAGGTATTCGGGGTGCTGAATACTTGCAGAATGCGCTGCATAAATTCAGTTTCAACTAATCCTTTTTTATTACATAGCTGCGGAGTAAGGCCAGTGATCAGGGCTGCTTGAGGGTGCGGTAAATAGTCGTTCGCCAGCTGGCAATACCACATATCCGGCTCACCGATAATGTTTAGTTCGCTGTCAGTGCGGATGCCGGCGAATTGGGCTGGCCGATCTTTTTTCGGATCCGCGCCCCAGGTCTCAAAGTCATAGAAATAAAAGCTTGGCGCTTGGTTCATTACAGGTCCTGATTGGGAATTCAGCCGCTTAGCTGTCATTACATTACAAGCTGCATCATACCTTATCAGGCCCCAAGCCGTACAGCCAGCGTGTGCCATGCTGAAGATACGCTAAACAAACTGCGACCAGTACCGGTTAATTGCGCTGTGGCGGATGGCCGAGCTACTCACAAAGTGGTAAAGTGCGCGCTACCACTTATACTTAGCGTTTTGCTAAATAAGAACACCCTGAGTTTGTTATGCGTAAAAATTTACCTGTTACTTCCATTCGCCGTACCTTCGCAGCTGAACAGCGCCTGATTTCGGTGACCGACACCCGCGGCATTATTACCGATTGCAACGACGCCTTTGTGGCGGTGAGTGGTTTTAGTCGAGATGAGCTGATTGGCCAACCCCATAATATTGTGCGCCATCCTGACATGCCGCCTGCTGCCTATGAAACCATGTGGCGCTATTTAAAGCAGGGTCAAAACTGGATGGGGTTGGTGAAAAACCGCTGCAAGAATGGCGATTATTATTGGGTCGATGCCTATGTAATGCCGATTAGTGAAAAAGGTAAAGTTATTGGCTATGAGTCGGTGCGTTGTGTGCCAAACGAGCAGGATGTCGCCCGTGCCGAAAAGCTGTACCAGCAAATTAATGCCGGTAAAGCCAGCCGCAAAATGCCACAACCTACGGTGTTGATTGCCAGTGTGACCTTGTTACTGCTGCTGTTAAGCCTGATGATGGCGAGTCTGGCCGTGACGCAATGGGTGTTGATCGCCGGCTTACTGGCGTTGGTTGCGTATTATCAGTTGCGGCGGCGTAAATTATTTGCCGATTTAGAATTGTTAATGCCGGGTGCGTTTCAGGATCCGCTAGCAGTTGCCAGTTATACTGACGACAGTTTAAGCAATGGCCGCTTAAAGGTCAGTGTGCTGAGTGAACGGGCGCATTTAAGAGCTATGCTAACCCGAATTGAGAACGCTGCAGGTTCTGTGGCGCGGGACTCTGAACGGGGCTTACAGCTTACCCGCGAGGCTAATAACGAGATTGATCGCCAGCAGGCCGAAACCATGCAGGTTGCCACCGCAATGAACCAGATGACCACGACCATTGCCGAGGTGGCGCATCATGTTACGGATACCGCGGCGCAAGCTGATAAAGCAAACCAGTTATCGGCGCGGGGTAACGAAATTGCCGGGATTACCCGTCATTCGATTGAAAAATTACGCGACACCGTGAGCAGTATTGGCCAGTCAGTGACTGAAGTGGCGGAGCAAACCGAGAGGATCGCTAAAGCCGCACAATTTATCGAACAAATTGCTGATCAAACCAATTTGTTGGCACTAAATGCTGCCATTGAAGCTGCGCGCGCCGGCGAGCAAGGCCGTGGCTTTGCGGTTGTTGCAGAAGAGGTGCGTAATCTGGCGTTACGTACCCAGCAGTCGACAAAAGAAATTTATAGTATTGTCAGTGAATTAACCGCACGAGCGAATAATGCAGTCCAGGTTGCCCGCTTGGGCGCCCACGATGCAGAAAATGGCTTGCAAAAAGTGGTAGAAAGCGGTGAAATGTTAGCCGGAATCAGTGGTGCGGTGACTGAAATTGCTCATATGTCGACGCAAATGGCGGCAGCGGTAGAGGAGCAGGCGCACGTAGCCGAAGATATTAATCGCCAGGTAGTGAGTATTTCAACGTTAGCCGGGCAGAGTACCCGTGCGGCGAATGAGGCGTCACATACGCTGGAACAGCTAAAGAGCGTGTCTGACGAGCTGGCTGATTTAGTACATCGCTTTAAACGCTAAACTGGGCGACTAAGGAGTTTGATGTTTCGTTCATTACGCAGTCAACTGACACTGTTATTTCTAGGGCTCTTGGTGTTGCTGGAGCTGGTTACCGGCTATGCAGTCTTGACTACGATGCGTAATGAAAGTGAACAGCAGGCACGGCAACTGTTACAGGTTGCCACCAAGGTGTTCCGGCAAACTTTGCAGGTGCGTAGTAATCAGTTAACCGATAGTGTGCGCTTGTTAGCTGCCGATTTTGGTTTTCGCCAGGCAGTAGCCACGGCTGAAGCGGATACCATTAATAGTGTGCTCGAAAATCACGGCGCCCGTATTAACGCCAGCCTGGCATTGTTATTCGCTGCAGATGGCCAACTGCTTGCTACGACTGCACCGATGCAAGATAGCAACTTACTAACTGATTTGTTGCAGCAAGCACGGCAACAGCAAGAGTCGCAGGCCAGTATTTTGAGTATTGGTGAACAAGCTTATCAAATTGTGCTGGTGCCGGTCAGGGCGCCACATCTTATCGCCTGGGTTGGTATGGGGTTTAGTGTCGACGAGGCGCTGGCCAGTCAAATCCGCGAGATCACCGGGTTAGGCGTCAGTTTTGCCCGCCTGGCACCGCAACAGCGGCAGTTGCTTACGTCTACCTTAAATCCCGCAGCACAGCAGCAGTTGCAGCACAGTATGCAACAATTGATGGTAAGCGAAGAGTTAATGTTGCTGGATGAACCACTTCATCATATTTCGCAGGCCTTTACGCTGAGTCCGCAGCAGCAGTTGTGGGCGTTTCTGCATTTACCGAATGAACGCTGGTTGGCGAATTATCAACAGTTACGTCAGCAACTACTGCAAATTTTTAGTCTGGGTCTGGCGTTAGCGCTGGTGGTGGCCTTTATTTACACCCGCAGCGTTACCCGGCCCTTGGCTATGCTGGTGGATTTTGCCCGTGCCATCGGCCGTGGCCAGCAGGTCGCGCCACCGGCCGTTGCATTGACAGAAGTGAGCGTATTAGCGAATACCTTAACCCATATGCGTTCGGCAATTGTGCAGCGGGAACGGCAACTACAACAGCAAGCAGAATCCGATACGCTGACCAATCTGCCAAACCGCCTGGCCGTTGACAAACATCTACCTGCGCTGTTGGCGGCAGAGGATACGCTGCTATTGCAGCTGAATATTGCCAAGTTCCGCTTTATAAACGATAGCTTCGGTTTTAGCAGTGGTGATCTGTTACTGCAGCAACTAGCAGGACGCCTGGCACTGCAGGCTGATGCCCGCTTATGTGCCCGACTCGGCGCGGATGAGTTTTTAGTGGTGTTGGCACAGCCGGTAGCAGAGAACACACTGCAACATCTACTACAGCAATTAAGTGCCCCCTTTGATCTGGCCGGCTCCAGCATTCAACTGAGTCTGTTGGCGGGGGCATACCCGTGTCAGCAGGGCGCCTCTGACGTCAATATGTTACTGCGCCGGCTCGATATCGCGCTGAATAACGCCCGTGCCAGGGGCCTGAGCCTGATGTACTACCAAAGTGGTCAGGATGAGAGTCATCAACGCGAACTGACCATTATCCGTGATCTGCCGCAGGCGCTGAAAAGCGGGCAGTTTAGTGTGGTATTTCAGCCTAAGGTGGATATTCAGCAACAGCGTTGTGTGGCGGCCGAAGCGTTGATCCGCTGGCAGCATCCGCAGCTGGGTTTTATTTCACCGATGGAGTTTATTCTATTGGCGGAGCGCTCGGGTAATATCAGAATGCTCTCGCACTGGATGTTAAAAGCCGTGATTGGTCAGTTAGCCAGCTGGCAACAGCAACATCCGCACTTGGCGGTGGCGGTAAACTTGTCCGCAGCGGATTTGTTAGATGATAGCTTACCCGGCAGGATCCTCGGTTGGCTGGCAGAAGCCGGGGTGAGCGTTAGGGCGCTGACGCTGGAGGTCACGGAAAGTGCTGTCATGCAGGATACCGGTAAAGTTGTTGCTAATTTACAACAACTGAACGCTGCCGGTATCAAATTGGCGATTGACGATTTTGGCACCGGGCAGTCATCGCTGGCCTATTTGAAAAATCTGCCAGTGCATGAATTGAAGATTGACCGTGCCTTTATTAAAGATATCGAACATAACACCCAAGATGCCCTGATTGTGCAAGCGACGGCGCAGCTAGCGATGGGCCTGGGATTAAGCGTCACCGCTGAAGGCCTGGAAAATCAGGCTGGTTTGTCGCGGGTACTGGCGGCGGGTTGCCAACAGGTGCAGGGCTACTATTTTGCCAAGCCGTTAGCGGCAGCCGATTTTAGTCTTTGGCTGCAACAATTTGCTACCGATAATCAACGCTTTTTTACGACGATGGTGACGGTGCCAACGGATCCTGCCAACCCGCCAGTTGCTGACTAATAAAAGCGCTCAGCCTGGCTGCCGCCTGCGGTAATCTTTTATTGGCATGCTGTACCAGATACCAGTGACTGCTGAGCGGAAAGCCTTTTACCTGTAACACTGACAATAAATGTTGTTGTCCCTGCAAGGTATGGGCTGACAGCAAGGCTAAACCTAAACCGGCATTCACACTTAGCCGTATCGCCTCGTTAGACTCCATTTGCATACTCTGCTTTAACTCGGTGGCCTGACTACTAAGCCAGCTGTCAAAGGTCATCCGGGTGGCGGATCCCGGTTCACGTAATAAGAAACGCTCAGCCGATAATTGGCTAAAATTAAGTTGTGGTTGTTTGCTGGCCCAATGTTCCTTGGGGGCAACCAGGTAGAGCGGATTTTTCACTACCGGTGTCGCCTGCACATACTCGCCGCGCGGTGGGTGACTAAATAAATACAGGTGATCCTGTTGCTGTTCGAAGCGGCTGAGAATATGCGCCCGGTTACCAATATGCAGATTAATCACCACCTGCGGATACTGATTAGCAAAGTCGGCCAGCAGCTGCGGTAACAGGTATTGTGCGGTATTGACCACTGCCAGTGAGAGTGAGCCAGCGCTGCCGCTGCGTTGCTGATGTAATTGCAGATTAAATTCTGATAGCCGTTCATCAATATCCAGCACCGCCTGATACAACAACTCGCCGGCGGCGGTCAGTTGTAACTTTTGCTGCTGATAGTCGAATAAGGGTTCGCCAATGATTTCACTAAGTTTTTTAAGCTGTAATGACACGGTAGGCTGAGTAAGGTGTAACAGCCGTGACGCGGCGGTGATATTGCCGCTTTGTGCGACCTGCCGAAATACCTGCAGTAGGCGAAAGCTAAGTTGACGGGCATCCATAGATATTTGTCTATACTGAATTGCATGATTATTAATTAGCATAAAAGTCCGTTGGCAGGCAAGATCGCCGCCGCATTCGATAATAACGATTACAGGGGAAACTTAATGCCAGATGTCGTGATAGCGTTTTTTGCCTTGGGACTGATTGCCGGGCTGGTAAAGTCCGATTTAAAGGTACCGGTGTCGATATATGAAATCCTGTCCATCTTGTTGATGCTGGTCATTGGCTTAAAAGGGGGCATGGCCTTACATGGCGTGCCGCTGTTACCGTTGTTGCCGGAGTTATCACTGATTGTCTTTTGTGGCGCTTTGATCCCGCTGCTGCTTTATCCGTTGCTGCGTAAACTGGTCAAACTGGACAGTGCCAACTCGGCCAGTATCGCGGCACACTATGGCTCGGTCAGCGCCGGTACCTTTGCCGTGGTATTAGCAGTGGCGATGGCGAATAATCTGGAATTATCGGCTCAAACTACCTTGTATTTGGTACTGTTAGAGTTGCCGGCTATCGTCGTGATGTTATGGCTGTATCGCTATATCAACGGCAGTAAAGCTAACGGCCTAGCGATTTTACATGAAGCCCTGACCAGTCGCGGCGTGTTGTTATTATTGGGCGGTATGTTAATTGGCATGTTTTATGGCAAGACCGGCTTGTCGGAAATCACGCCGGTGCTGCTGGGTGGCTTTAAAACCATGCTGGCGTTGTTTTTACTGGAGATGGGGCTTTGTACTGCCCGGGTATGTAATCCGTTGCCCTGGAAGCACTGGCGCCTGATGCTATTTGCTCTGGGGATGCCGGTGATTCTGGCCAGTATCGGCTTAGTGATCTCCGGCGTGATTGGCATGCCAGCGGGCAGTGCCCTGGTCTTCGCCACTTTAATGGCCAGCGCCTCCTATATTGCCGCGCCGGCAGCGATTAGAGCGGCCATCCCGCAAGCCGATATCGGGTTATCGATGTTGGCGGCGCTGGGACTGACCTTTCCGTTTAATATTCTGGTAGGGATTCCGCTGTATCAAAGCTGGGTGCTGTAGCCGATCTGTGCCGGCTGTAGCATGCCGGTGACAAGATAAGGACTAAGGTTTAACGGCTTGCCAAAGCGGGTTAGGTGCCACAAAAGGTCTGGCATACCCGCTGTTCGGCACTGGCTGGCTGACTAAAGGCCCCGGCAGCCGCGTTATCCTGATAGGGGCTTTGCCATAGCTGATTAAGCTGATTAAATAAGCTTAAATCGCCATCCTGACTCACCTGATCAATCACTTGCTGGATCAGATGATTGCGCGGCGTAAAAACCGGATTGGCATTAGCCATTACTCGCTCTGGCGCTTGCTGTTGTTGTTCCAGACGTTGCTGCCAGCGACGGAACCAGATCTGGTAGTCTTCGGCATCCAGTTGCTGCTGCAAATAAGGTGTACCCGGCGTTAGCAGATCGCGGAAACTCAGCGTAAAGTCGGCCTGCCGGGCCGCGAGTAAATTTAGGAAGTCAGTAATCAGTGCCGCATCCTGCTCTGTACTATTGCTAATACCTAATTTGGCGGAAAAGCGCTGTTGGTAAGCGCTTTGATAATGCGCAGGAAATTGATTAAGCACGGCCATTGCCAGCTCAATGGCCGTTTGCTGATGTTGATCCAGCAGTGGCAATAAAGCTTCAGCCAGTCGCGCCAGATTCCATTGTGCGACAGCGGCTTGGTTCTGATAGGCATAGCGCCCCTGCTGATCGATATAACTGTATACCTGGCGCGGGTTATAGGCTTCCATAAAAGCACAGGGGCCATAGTCAATGGTCTCACCACTCAAGCTCATATTATCGGTATTCATCACGCCATGAATAAAACCCAGGCTCATCCAATGCGCAATTAGCTCAGCCTGTCGGCGACTAATGCAATCTAGTAATGCCAAATAAGGATTAGCCTGCTGCCAAAGGTTTGGGTAGTGGCGGTTAATCACATAATCTGCCAGTGCTGGTAACACCGCCGGATCGGGCTGACTGGCAGCATATTGCAGGCTACCAATGCGTAAATGACTGCTGGCGACCCGTGTTAAAATCGCGCCGGGTAGGGTTTCATCGCGAAATACCAGCTCACCGCTACTGACTGCAGCCAGCGCACGGGTAGTAGGCACGCCCAGCGCATGCATCGCTTCGCTTACCAGGTATTCACGTAACACCGGACCAAGTGGCGCCCGGCCATCACCACCGCGGGAGAACGGGGTGCGCCCGGCGCCTTTCAGTTGCAGATCGTAAAGCTGACCGTTTTGATCCCGCACTTCCGCCAGTAAGATTGCGCGGCCATCGCCGAGCCGGGGCACATAGTTGGCAAACTGATGTCCGGCATAGGCCTGGGCGAGCGGGGCAGTCCAAGCGGGTAAGTCGTTACCACTGAATAAGCCAAGCCCGGCTGAAGTAGCCTGATAGTCCGCGGGCAATTGCAGTTGCTCGGCCAGCGGCTGGTTAAAAGCGAGATAGGCGGGCGAGCGCACCGGTGTTGGTGCGCAATCGGCGTAGCAGGCGCCAGGCAGAGTGCGGTAACTGTGTTCGACCTGAAACCTTGTCATAAGCGTGCTAATCCGCAGTGATAAATAGTTGAGTAGTTTACTCAGATATAGTGCTGACTGCCAGGGCGTGTTGCCATTTGCTGCTTGTTTTTACAGCTGTTTGGCTGGCCTTTATACAAGGCTGAGTGTGTCCTAGCGCTTGCGGTACTCAGACACGGCCTGATTCGAGGCTTCGACCATCTTGCGGCCTTTAGCAGAACTTTGCGTTAGCATAATAAACAGCAAATCAATCACCAGCTCCTGGGCGTTGCGTGACAAAATTGACGACAAGCGGGCGGCATTTTCATTGGCAACGGTTTTTAAATTCAGATCGGAGAGTTTGGCCACGGTATTAGGGGCAAAACCGGTTAAACTCAGCAGCGGAATGTGCCGGCTTCTCGCATATTGACTGACCACAATCATTTCGTTGGTCTCACCGGATTCGCTGATCACCACCAGCAAATCTTTGCCGGTATAGTGGGCTAAATCGGCCAGCTGGATATGGTTATCACTTTCGGCAATGGCTTGCAGACCAAGTTTGCGCAGTTTCAGACAAAAATCCTGAGCGACCAAAAAGGACGCACCTTTGCCGGTTAACATAATGCGTCGTGCGGTATTTAATAGCTGGCAGGCCTGCTCCAGGCTGCTTTGGTCATTGGCACTCAGGGTATTGGTCAGCACTTCAATTTTGCCGGTTAAGAGTTTACGCGCCACTTCTGCAAAGCTGTCGTTCAGCGCGATATCACCATGCAATCGCTGTACGTTGGGAGTACTTTGCTGGTGTAAATGATCGCTTATTGCAAATTTAAAATCCGGGTAGCCTTTGTAGCCCAGTTTCTGCGTAAAACGAACGACGGTCGCCTGACTGACGCCGACAGCCTGGGCTAATTCTTGCGATGACAGTTGGCGGATTTGTTGGCTATGTGCCATGACATAGTCGGCGATGGCTTGCTCAGCCTGACGTAACTTTCCTTGTAGCAGCGCGATTTTTTGTAATACAGCCATCTTCAGATCCTTTTTTGGTTCAGTATAGGTGGATTTTTTACAAAAAAACCAGCCTTTGTCTGCTGTTACGTGTTAATTGTGGTAGCAGATTGCCGACTGCCGGATAGCAGATTAAAATCAGCGCCCGCTAAATATATGAAAGATATTCGACCACAGGAGTTTGCGGTGAATAAAAATGTATTGACCAATGTTATCGCGTTATTGCTGACGATATCAGGTTGGGCTCTGGCTGAGCCACTGTTACTTAATATCGGCCTGTTTGCCCTGGCGGGTGCTATTACTAATACTTTGGCTATTCATATGCTGTTTGAGCGGGTGCCGTTTTTATATGGCTCTGGCGTGATTCCGGCACGTTTTGCGGAATTCCGACTGGGAATCCAGCAGTTAGTGATGTCGGAGTTTTTTAATCAGGCCAATATTGCGCGTTTTATCGACAGCCAAAAACCGCAGCGTCAGACATTTGATTTCGAGCCGGTGTTAGCAGAGGTTGATTTAAGTTTAGCGTTTCGGGCACTGCAAAAAGCGGTTGAGCAGTCGTCTCTCGGTGCTATGTTGGCGATGTTTGGCGGCAGCGCCGTGTTACAGCCGTTAGAGCAACCTTTTACCGATAAATTACGTGGCGCCTTGCTACAAATTGCCGCGAGTGACGACTTTCAGCAGCTGCTGTTAAAACAGCTGCATAACAGCTCACAGTTGGATGCGTTACAGCAGCAGATAGAACAGATCGTGCAGCAGCGATTACACGAGCTGACGCCGGAGCTGGTAAAAGAGATTATTCAGCGCATGATTCGCCAGCACTTAGGCTGGTTAGTAGTATGGGGCGGTGTTTTTGGTGGCTTGCTCGGCTTAATGGCAGGATTATTAACACTTTAATTTGCTGAACTGCAAAAAAGCCGCTACCGTAAACAGGAAGCACTGGCTGTGTCGGCCGGGACTATAGAAGGAAATCGCGATGAAATTGACCTTAGCCCTAACAGCTTGTGCTGGAGCCTTAATGGCGTTGCCTGCGACAGCGATGCCAGAGTTAAAAGGTAATGAACAACTGTGGTTACTGACTGAACAACAACAATTAATAAAGGTCGCCGCAGCGGCACCCGCTACCATTCTGCAGCAGCACAGTATTTCAGGCTTAGCCGAAGGTGAAAAGCTACAGGGTATCGATTATCGCGTGGCGTATGGCGTGCTCTTTGGGCTATCTGATCGCGGACACCTGTACCAGATTGATACCGCCAGCGGCAAGCTAACGCAGGTTGGCAGTGCGTTAGCCAGCGGTACCCTTAGCGCGGCGCAATATGGTTTTGACTTTAACCCGGCCGCGGATCGAATTCGGGTGGTGAATGCCAATGGCCAGAATCTGCGGTTACATCCGGAAACCGGCGCTTTGGCGTTTACTGATCCACAGCTTCATTACGCCCCGACAGATGTTAATGCGGCGAACAAACCAGCTGTTGTGGCAGCAGCCTACACCTATAATCAGCAAAACGAAAAACTGACTACCAACTACGCTATCGATCTGGCTCAACTGAGTCTGGTAACTCAGGGCAGCATTGAAGGCGTTGAACCCGCGGTATCACCGAACACCGGCACCTTATTCACTGTCGGCAAACTGGCACTGCCTGCGGTACAACATATTTCTTTTGATATTTCAGATGTGCGTAATATCGGCCTGATCAGCGCCACTGCCGCCGATGGGTCTGGCAGCACGCTTTATCAGGTTGATTTGCAAACGGCAGAGCTAAAAGCTTTAGGCAGCATTAAAGCGACTATTATGGGCTTAGCGATTGAACCTTAAAGCCTGGTGGCTGATGCTGCTGGTCAGTGCCAGCAGTCAGGCGGCAGAATTAACGGTTAACGTAACCGATAGCCAGGGCGCACCTGTTGCTGGTGCTGTGGTATTTCTGGAATCTGCCGCCGCCAGCGCTGCCGTGCAACCGGTTACTGATGCCCGTATTGTGCAAAAAAATAAAACCTTTGTGCCGGATGTACTGGTGATCCCGCGCGGTACCGCCGTGTATTTTCCCAACGAGGATACGGTGCGGCATCATGTGTATTCGTTTTCTGCTATCAAGCCGTTTGAAATCAAGCTCTATGTTGGCACCCCGGCGGCGCCGGTGCTGTTTGACCAGAGTGGCGTTGCTGTGCTGGGCTGCAATATTCACGATGAAATGATTGCCTGGGTAGTGGCGCTGGATACGCCTTATTACAGCCGCAGCAATCAACAAGGTGAGTCGAAACTTACCGCGGTGCCGGAGGGGGAATATACCTTGCGTGTTTGGCATAAAGATTTACTGAATGAACAGGATGTACCAAAAATTACCGCGACCTTGGGAAATACACCGCAGCGTGCATCTGTGCAGTTACCACAGTTAGCACCGGTATTTTAAGCGCTTTACAGGGGCAGAAATGAAAAAGCCTGCTTCAAGGTGAAGGGGCTTTAAGCGTTAAGAATAAGACCCGCTAAGTTGTAGCGGGTCTTCGGTTATCAGATTTTTATTTCAGATCGAAGCGATCGGCATTCATCACTTTCACCCAGGCGTTAACAAAGTCTTGCACAAACTTCTGTTTGTTATCATTCTGGGCATAAACCTCAGCATAAGCGCGCAGAATCGAATTGGAGCCAAACACCAGATCAACCCGGGTTGCTGTCCATTTCACTTTGCCGCTGCTGCGCTCGACAATGTTATAGCTGTTGCGACCAGTAGGTTGCCAGCTGTAACTCATATCAGTCAAATTGACGAAGAAATCGTTGCTCAGCACCCCCGGCTTATCGGTAAAGACGCCATGCTTGCTGCCACTAAAGTTGGTATCCAGTACCCGCATACCACCGATTAAAACCGTCATTTCCGGGGCGGTTAACCCCAGTAACTGGGTTTTATCCAGCATCATTTCCTCAGGCTGTACCACATAATCTTTTTTCAGATAATTGCGGTAGGCATCATGCATCGGCTCAAGTACTTCGAATGAC
Organism: Alishewanella sp. WH16-1; assembly: GCF_001441695.1. Taxonomy (NCBI): domain Bacteria; kingdom Pseudomonadati; phylum Pseudomonadota; class Gammaproteobacteria; order Alteromonadales; family Alteromonadaceae; genus Alishewanella; species Alishewanella sp. WH16-1. Next base: position 13,812 of record NZ_LCWL01000024.1, read on the forward strand.
TCAACATCAGTCTGCGCCTGAGTCGCATCGCCACGGCCCGGTGCAAAAGGTACTGTGATATTCACACCGGCCGCTTTAGCTGCCTGTTCAATCGCTGCCGAGCCACCCAGTACAATCAGATCCGCCAGGCTGACTTTTTTACTCAGGCCAGCTTGAATGCCCTCCAGCGCCTTCAGTACCTTTTGTAACCTTGCGGGCTCATTGGCTTCCCAATCTTTTTGTGGCGCCAGGCGAATACGGGCACCGTTCGCGCCGCCGCGATAATCTGAACCGCGGAAGGTGCGGGCGCTATCCCAGGCAGTGGCAACCAGCTCACTTACTGTTAAACCGCTAGCCAGAATTCTTGCTTTCAATTCGCTGATTTCGGTATTCGACAGCGTATAGTTGACCGTTGGGATCGGATCTTGCCAGATTAAATCTTCATTCGGCACATCAGGTCCTAAATAGCGACTTTTCGGACCCAGATCGCGATGGGTTAATTTAAACCAGGCGCGGGCAAACACTTCTTCAAAATAGGCTTGGTCTTTGTAGAAGCGCTCAGAAATTTTGCGATATTCCGGATCCATCTTTAACGCCATGTCAGCGTCAGTCATCATTGGCATACAGCGGATTGAGCTATCTTCAACGTCAACCGGCTTGTCTTGATCTTTAATATGCACCGGCTGCCATTGCCAGGCGCCGGCGGGGCTCTTGGTCAGCTCCCAGTCGTGTTCCAGCAACATTTTAAAGTAGCCGTTATCCCACTTGGTCGGTTCGCTGGTCCAGGCACCTTCAATACCACTGGTAACGGTATCACGGCCAATACCGCGGGTTTTATGGTTCATCCAGCCCAAACCCTGCTCATGCAGCTCAGCGCCTTCTGGTGCCGGCCCCAGGTTTTCGGCGCGACCGTTACCGTGCGCCTTACCGACAGTATGACCACCGGCGGTCAGCGCCACGGTTTCTTCATCGTTCATCGCCATCCGCGCAAAGGTTACACGCATATCGTGAGCGGTTTTTAGCGGATCCGGGTTACCATCGACACCTTCCGGATTGACATAGATCAGACCCATCATTACCGCAGCCAGCGGGTTCTCTAAATCGCGCTCACCAGAATAGCGGCTGCCTTCGCTACCGGATTTTGCCAGCCATTCTTTTTCTGAGCCCCAGTAGGTGTCTTTTTCCGGATGCCAAATATCTTCGCGACCGCCGGCAAAACCGAAGGTTTTAAAGCCCATCGACTCATAGGCCATATTACCAGCCAGGATCATCAGATCGGCCCAGGAGATTTTGTTACCGTATTTTTTCTTGATGGGCCACAGCAGACGGCGGGCCTTGTCGAGATTGCCGTTATCCGGCCAGCTATTAAGAGGGGCAAAACGTTGGTTGCCAGTACCGGCACCGCCACGACCATCCGCTACACGATAGCTACCGGCACTGTGCCAAGCCATCCGAATCATCAGGCCACCATAATGGCCCCAGTCTGCCGGCCACCAGCTTTGGCTTTGCGTCATCAGCGCTTTCAGATCGTTTTTAACGGCTTGCAGATCCAGCTTGGCAAACTCGGCGGCATAGTTAAAGTCGGCACCAAGCGGGTTGGACTTGGTGTCATGTTGGTGCAGAATGTCAAGGTTCAATGTTTTCGGCCACCAGGCCATCACATTGTCGCTGCTACTGGTATTGGCGCCGTGTGCGATAGGGCACTTGCCAGTGGAGGGGGTGTTCTTGTCCATGGGTCACTCCTGTTTTGGTTATTGCAAAGGGTACGACGCGCGATACGTCAATAAGTTGCAATAACTATAGCCCCCAATATGGAAAAGGAAAAATAACTTAAAGCGAATAGCCTAATAGCTTTTAGCAATTAAAAAGAAAGATTTTAACTGTTTATTTCAACCTTGCTGACCATTAAACCACTGGATGCCATAGTGTGAGAAGATTTCGGCATCGCGGTTATACCAGCACCGGAACGGTTCAATATTAAAACCATGGAGTTGCGCCAGATAGGCATAGCGCATGGCGGTTTGCAGCATATCAGGATAGCGCCAGATCCGGCCGTAGGCGACTACATACAGCTGTGGGTGCTCTCCCAAGATATCCAGTGCCTGCATTACCTTATGTAAGTAACGCAGTTCCGAGGTTTGCTCCGGGGTAATTGCCTGCGGATCAAATTTGGCCATGCTTAGCTCCGATCAGAACGGGTTTAACGTCAGTATTTTTATATCGGCTGTCGCCGCCCAGATTTGAGCTGCATTTTGAGCGGACGGTGAAATTTTCTGTCGACCTCTTGTTTAATGCTATTTGCGGCGCCACCTCTGAGCTTTTAGCCGAGCTGAATGGCAGGATAAATGATGAGTGCTTCGCCACAACAACAGCAGCCAGGCGTTTTACGCTGGGTTGCCGGGTTTTTAAATCCTTATCGCGGCCGGGTGTTAGCGGCGCTGCTGTTTTTATTGCTTAGCTCGCTGGCCTGGCTGGCTTTAGGGCAGGGGGTACGTTTACTGGTAGACGAAGGCTTTGTTGCCGGTAATAGCAGCCGTTTAAACGAACTGACGCTACTGGTACTGGCTATTACGCTGGTGGGGGCTCTGGCGGTATTTTTCCGCTTCTACTTTATGAGTTGGCTCGGTGAGCGGGTCAGTGCCGATCTGCGCAACCGGGTGTTTCAACATTTACTTAAGCTGTCACCGGCGTTTTACAGTGAAACCCGTACCGGTGAGGTGATTTCACGTTTTACTGCCGACACTACCTTGATACAAAGCGTGGTCGGCTCCAGCCTGTCGATGGCGCTACGCTCGGCGGTTACCGCCATCGGTGGCCTGACGATGATGGCCTTTACCAGTATTAAGCTGACGGTATTGGTATTTTTGGCGGTGCCCCTGGTATTAGCACCGATTTTTATCCTCGGCAAAAAGGTGCGTAAGCTGGCGAGGCAAAGTCAGGATCGGTTGGCTGATATTGGCGCTCATGTTGATGAAAGCCTGCATGAAATTCATACCGTGCAGTCCTATGGCCATGAACTGCGCGATGAACAGCATTTTGCGCAAAAAATCGATGCGGTACTGGCAGCGGCGCGTGGCCGGATCTTTTATCGCGCCTTACTGATTGCCTCGGTGATGCTACTTAGCATCGGCGCTGTGACAGTGGTTGGCTATATTGGTGCGCAGAATGTGTTAACTGGCAGTATCAGCGCCGGCCAACTGACCGCATTTTTATTCTATGCGGTGATGGTCGCCGGCGGCATGGCCACCATTAGCGAAGTGATTGGAGAAGTGCAACGGGCCGCGGGTGCAGCAGAGCGGCTGCAGGAGCTGGCCAGTGAGCCGGTACAAATTGCTGCGCCGCCTCAGCCGATTGCACTGCCAGCAAAGCTGAATGGCGATTTACGTTTTGACGCGGTCAGCTTTGCTTATCCGCTGTCGCCGGCACAGCCGGTGCTGCACCAGCTTAGCTTTGCGGTGAAGGCGGGTGAGCGGGTGGCGTTAGTTGGTCCCAGTGGCGCCGGAAAAAGTACCCTCTTTCAGTTGTTGCAGCGTTTTTATGATGTCAGCGCCGGTACCATTTATTTGGACCAACTGCCGATCACAGCGCTCGAGCCGGCACAATTGCGCCGTCAATTTGCGCTGGTGCCACAGGAGGCAGTGATCTTTGCCAACTCGGTGCTGGAGAACGTGCGTTATGGCCGGCCCGAGGCCAGCCTGGAGCAGGTGATTGCCGCCTGTGTCGCAGCGCGGGCTGATCAGTTTATCCGCGACTTGCCAGAAGGGTATCAGACTCAACTGGGCGAGCGGGGCGTGCGCCTGTCTGGCGGTCAGAAGCAGCGTATTGCGATAGCGCGGGCCATTTTGGCGGATCGCCCAATTTTATTACTGGACGAAGCCACCAGTGCGCTGGACGCGGCCAGTGAACATGCGGTCAAACTGGCGTTGCAGGAGTTGATGCAGCAAAAAACTACGCTGATTATCGCTCATCGGCTTAGCACGGTATTAAATGCTGACCGCATCCTGGTGCTGGATCAGGGCAGGCTGCTGGCCAGTGGCAGCCATAGCGAACTGGTGGCGACCTGTCCACTTTACCGCGAGCTGGCAGAGTTGCAGTTATTGGCCTGATCGGTTTTACTTAGGATCCGATCCTTAATAATGATAATGATAATGATAATGATAACGATAACGGAGTACCCCATGCTGCGAGCAAACCAAGTCCTGCTGATCCTGCTATTGAGCCTGTTTAGCTTCTCACTACAGGCTGAGCAACCTACATTACATCCAAAACTTGAACCCTTCAGACCCTATCTGGATACCTACTGGCAGGGCGATCTGACCCAAAGCGGCGCCGCCGAAAAAATGATTGATCGCTCACACTGGCAACGGGCTTTAAATGGCAATGCGATTAAAACGGTGCATTCGATTAATGATGGCGTTTATGGCGGCGAGTCGATTATTTATTGGGATGAAGCCAAACAAAGCATCAATTACTACTATTTTACGACGGCCGGGTTTTATACCCACGGCAGTATGACGTTTGAAGATAATAATCAGCGGATCATCGCGCGCGAGGCAGTCGAAAATAATGCCAACGGCATTACGATGGTGGAATCGGTCAGTACCCTGAGTGCTGATACTTTAACGGTTAGTTCGCGTTATCTGCAAAACGGCGAATGGGTGCCGGGGCACAGTGCCACTTATCAGCGAGTGGCGCCTCATCAAGTCAAGTTTAAATAATTTGTTTAAAGTTCGGGCAGTTAGCAGTGTCTGGCTTGCACTGCTGCTGGTTTAGGGTACAGTGGATATATTTACAGTCTGACAGCTGAAGCCGGATCTTCTATGCTGTCTGCCTGCTGTTAACTGTCGCCTGTGAAAAGGAATCTTGATGCTGACGCCCGGTTTTATTGTTGCGCATAGCCACCGCCTTGAAGACCTGACCGCCCTAACTGTCGAATTACTGGATCGCTATCCACTGCCACCGCTGGAGCAGGAAGTGCTGTTGGTGCAATCCAATGGGATAGCGCAGTGGTTAAAGCAGGCGCTGGCACGGCAGACCGGTATTGCGACTATGCTGGAAGTCAGTTTGCCGGCGCGTCTGGTATGGCGGCTTTATCGCAGTGTGCTGGGCCCGGATATTCCGAAACACTCCCCCTTTGATAAGCAGCGGCTCCGCTGGCGTATTCTGCGGTTATTGCCGGCACTGGTCGCTGCGGATCCAGACTTTAAGGCGCTGGCGCATTATATCGCGCCGGCAGATAAGGCCGCTGCTCACCAGCTGCAGTCTGCCACCGACGCGCAGCAAAGCAGTCAGGTCGTGCCTGATCAGCGCAAATTATTTCAATTAAGCGACAAGCTGGCCGATCTGTTTGACCAGTATCAGGTGTATCGCGCGGACTGGCTGGATAGTTGGGGCCGTGGTGAGCTGGTACTGGCCCAGTCGGGGCAGAATATCCCCTTGTCTGACGAACAGCGCTGGCAGGCAAAACTATGGCAGGCTTTGGTGCAGGATATTGGTGCTGAGCAAATTTGTAGCAACAGGGCGGCACTGCATCAGCGCTTTTTAAGTGCTGCGGCCAGCCTGACGGCGCAGCAGCGCCCCGACGGCGTACCACCGCGGATTGTGGTATTCGGTATTTCCTCATTACCGCGGCAAACGCTGGAAGTGCTGCACGCTCTGAAAGGACTATGTCAGATCGTGCTCTGCGTCCATAACCCCTGTCAGTATCATTGGGCCGATATTATTGCCGGCCGCGATCTGCTGCGCCAGTATGCTAAGCCGAGATTTCGCAGCAAAAACCAAAGCTCCGGCTCGCTGCTGCTGTCAGAGCTGCATCAGTATGCGCCGCCGTTACTGGCGTCCTGGGGCAAACAGGGGCGGGATTATATCCGGCTGCTGGATGAATTTGATGAAACGGCAGCCAAAGCGGCTGCCTTTACCAATTTACGGTTTGATCTGTTTGATGAGGCAGAGCCAACGCATTTATTAGGCCGCCTGCAACACGATATTCTGCACCTCAGGCCCAATCAGGAAAGTCAGCAATATTGGCCAGCGCCGGACCCGCGAACGGATAAATCGATAGTATTTCAGCGATGTCACAGTGCTTTGCGGGAAGTGGAAGTGTTACATGACCATTTGCTGGCGGCCTTTGATGCCGATCCCAGCTTACAACCGCGCGATATTATGGTGATGGTGCCTGACATCAACAGCTATGCGCCCTATATTGCTGCCGTGTTTGGCCGGCTGGCGGCGGATGATCCGCGTTATATCCCCTATACGCTGGCCGATCAGGGCCAGCGTCAGCGCAACCCGCTATTGCAGGCGCTGGAGCTGATATTACAGGCGCCAACGCAGCGCTTTAGTCACAGTGAACTGTTTGACTTACTGCAGGTCCCGGCACTGCGCCGACGTTTCGCTCTGAGCGAGCAGCAGGTCAGTCAACTACAACAGTGGGCAGCTGCCGCAGGGGCACGCTGGGGTCTGGATGCTACTCAGCGTCAGGGGCTGGGGTTAAGTTATAGCTGGCAGCAAAACAGCTGGCAGTTTGCGCTGAACCGCTTGCTTTATGGGTATGCTGCCGGCGCCACGGCCGCATCCTGGCAAGATATCGCCGCTTATGCTGAGGTGTCAGCACTGGAAGCGCAAGCGATAGGGGCGCTGGCAGCTCTGGTGGAAACCTTACAGCACTGTTGGCAGCAGCTGCAGGCAGAGCGCAGCCCGGCCAATTGGCATCAACTGTTGAGTAACCTGTTAGATCAACTGTTTACGCCTGACAACGAACAGGAAATGTTGCTGCTGGTTAGGTTACGCGATGCGCTGGATGATTGGTTGCAAAGCACCCAGGAGGCGCAGTTCGACGCGGTTTTACCTATTGGTATCGTCGCAGAGCTGTGGCTTGCCAGTGTCGACGAGCCAAATCTGCAACAGCGGTTTATGGCCGGTAGTGTGAACTTCGCCACGCTGATGCCAATGCGGGCCATTCCGTTTCAGCGCATTTGTTTGCTGGGGATGAATGAGGGCGATTACCCGCGGCAAAGCCCGAAAACCGATTTTGATCTTATGCGCCTGCATTACCGGCCCGGCGATCGCTCGCGTCGTGAAGATGACCGCTATCTATTTTTAGAAGCCTTGTTATCGGCCAGACAACAATTCTATATCAGCTGGGTTGGCGCCAGTGCCCAGGATAACAGTGAACTGCCGCCTTCGGTGCTGGTCGGCCAACTACAGGACCAACTGAATGCACTTTGGCCAGCGCCAGCGGGCTCCCCGACACTGGCCGAACGCCTGACCACCGCCCATAAGTTGCAACCTTTTGCGCCGGCATACTTTACTGCCCAGCCAGACTCACCTTACTTTAGCTATGCCAAAGAATGGCTTAGTATTCATCAGGATAGCGAAAAACCCTCAGGTAAACGCGTAACCGAGTTGCCGTGTGGTACGGTACGCGTTACCGGTGGCGAGGCTGAACCTTTGGCGCCATTTCAGGCTGAAGCGCCCTTTAGCTTATTGGATTTACAGTTGCTGTTAAAAGAGCCGGCGCAGTTATTGGCCCGGCGCCGCTTAGGGGTTTACCTGCAGAGTACGCCAGAGGCCTTGCCGGATGTTGAGCCCTTTGCTTTGAACGGACTGGCGGTGTGGCAGGTGAAACACCAGCTACTGACAGCATTGCTGGCAGAGCAGCCGCAAACTGATGAACAAGCGTTGGCACTGCTGCGTCAGCAGCAACAACGTCTAAAGCAAGCCGGTGACTTACCCTACGGTGCGGCAGCCGGGCCGGATCTGGCCCGCACCGAGCAAACCGTATTGGCGTTATATCAGGCACGCTCTGCGTTGGTGCAGCAAAGTGCGCCGCTGGCGGCCAAGACTTATCAGTTGCAACTGGGTGATGTCTTGCTCGAGGCGGAGCTCAACACACTCTATGCCACGCCAGAGGCGATGCTGCAACTGGAGCTGACCGCCAGCAAGGTGGTCGAAGTCAAACCGCGCAGTGTCAGTTATCAGTGGCGCAATCTGGTTACGGGGTATCTGAAACATCTGGTCGCCTGCACTGTGCTGGAGCAGGCACCCAGCACGGTGATACTGGGCGCCGATGGTTTTCTGACCCTGGCACCGCTAAACGCGTCGCAAGCCAGAGCAGAGCTAGAGCAACTTGCAGCTTGGTTACAACAGGCGCTGTGTCAGCCATTACCGCTGGCATTAGAGCTGGCTGCTGATTGGTATAAAGCGGAGCAGAAGCAGGAAGAGTACAGTCTGTCGAAACTTGCCGGCCGCTATCACGGTAACGCGTATCATGAGGGGGTGCGGGCCGATACGCCTTATCTGGCGCGCTATTACCCGCAGGCACAGCAACTGTTGGATGCCGGCTTTAGCGATTGGGTGGCGTATTACCGGCCGTTCTTCCAACAGCTGCAGGCAGCAACAGCACAACCGCTTAGTGCCCTGGTGGCATCGTTAGGCGCTTTAGATCAGAATTCCGCGGATATAGCAGCGGAGGCGCAGCCATGATTCAGGCGCAGCATGAGCCATTAGCAATCACGAGTCAGGAGCAGCCATGAGCCAAGAACTAACCAGCCCGCTGCAATTACCGCTGCACGGCAGTGTATTGATTGAAGCCAGTGCTGGTACCGGTAAAACCTATACCATAGCAGCGCTGTATTTACGTTTTATTCTGGCGCATCTGCCGAGGCTGACAGCGGCAGCCAGTCGCAGCACACCGCTATTGCCGGCGGATATTCTGGTGGTGACCTTTACCAAGGCGGCAACGGCAGAGCTAAAAGACCGGATCCGTCAGCGTCTGGTGGAGGCGGCGGCATTGTTTCGTGACGCTTCGGCCAGCGCCGATGCTGTGTTGCAGGCACTGAAGGCCGATTTTGCGCCGCAGCATTGGCCGGAATGTGCCTATGCGCTGCAAATGGCCAGCGAAGCCATGGATGAAGCCAGTGTCAAAACCATCCATAGCTGGTGCCAGCAGGTGCTGCGCGAGCATGCGTTTAATAGCGGCAGTTTGTTTCAACAGGAGTTGCTGACCGATCTTAGCGCCCTGCAATTAGAGGCGGTAAGAGACTTTTGGCGCAGCTGCTGCTACCCATTACCAAGCGAACAACTACAACAGATCCAGGCTCTATACCGTGAGCCGGAAGCCTTACTGGATGATCTACGGCCGTTATGGGCCCAGGCCAGTGCCAGTTCTGAGCCGGTACAATTAGCCGAGCTGCTGTTGGCGGCTGAGCAAGCCTATCAGCAGCGGCTCAGTAGCGCCTTTTACTATTGGCAACAAGCGTTACCGGCTTGGCTGGATTGGATTGCCGCGGCCGAAGCGGCCGGCAGCTTTAGTAAACCCAGAACCTATAATCTGAAAAAAGCCCGTCAGGATTTTGCCCCCTTGCTGGATTGGACGGCCTTAGCTGTTGCTGAGGCCGTAACGCAGTTACCTGAACTGAAAACCTCTTTTATCGACAATTACGGCAAGCAGTTTTACCAACATTATCAGGGCGAACCGCTGGCAGCAGACTGGCCGGCGGCCTTGCTGGAGTTGGTTGCGCTACTGTCCGAAGGGCCGGCGCTGCGGCCATTACTATTACCACAGGCGGTAAGCTGGTGTAAGGCGCATCTGGAGCAACAACTGCAGCAGCAAGCCAAAATGGGCTTTGATGACATTATCCAGCAATGCCGGCGTGCACTGGAGGGTGATGCCGGGCCGGCACTGGCTGCTATTCTACGGCAGCAATACCCGGTGGCAATGATTGATGAGTTTCAGGATACCGATCCGGCGCAATACGCCATTTTCAGTGCGGTATACCAGCTGGCCAGCAATGCAGCGGCACAGGCAGTCTATTTGATAGGCGATCCGAAGCAGGCGATTTATGCCTTTCGTGGCGGTGATATTTTCACCTATCTGCAAGCCCGCCGCGATACCTTAGGGCGCCACTATACGCTGACCACCAACTTCCGCTCCAGTAAGCAGATGGTGGCGGCCGTTAATGCGTTGTTTCGGCCAGCCGAGCAAAGCGCCGCCAGGCAGGCATTTTTATTCGCGGACAGCAGCGGCAACCCGTTGCCTTTTACTGAAGTTAACGCCAGGGGCGTTAAAGCCGAGCTGATGATTGACGGTCAACCGGCTGCGGCTGCCTTAACCCTGTGGACTGCCAGTGCCGGCAGTTTCGATGAGGGTGCAGACGATAGTAAAGCACTGAGTAAAACCCTGTACCGGGAGCAGCTGGCGGGCCGGGTTGCTGACTATATTGGTGCTCTGCTGGGTAGTGCTGCCGCCGGGCGCACGGGTTTTATGCTGCGGCAGGAGGCTGCGACTGCGCCGACCTTACAACCGCTGCAAAGTAAAGATATCGCGATTTTGGTCAGTACCCATCAGGAAGGGCATTTGATCCAGCAGCAGCTGCGTGAGCGCGGCATGGCCAGCGTGTATTTATCGGATCGTAATTCCGTGTTCGACAGTGAAGTGGCCGGCGATCTGTATTTACTGTTGCAGGCCTGTGCCGAGCCGGCCAATCAGCAGGCGCTGCTAAACGCGCTCTATACGCCACTGGTGGCCTTGCCGCTGGCGCAGTTGGATGCGCTAAGGCATGACGATAGGCTTTGGCAGCAGTATCAGGAATGGTTTTATCAGTTTAGCCACTGCTGGCAGCAGCGCGGCGTATTGGCGCTGATCCGCCAGTTAGTGCAGCAGTTTCAGGTGGCAGAGCGGGTGTTAGCGAACGCCGGTGGCGAGCGCTATCTGACCGATTTACTGCATCTTGCCGAGCTGTTGCAGCAGGCCAGTGTCAAACTGGATGGTGTGCATGCGTTGCTGCGCTATTTCTATCAGCATCTGTACCAGCAGGAAGCCATTGCCCAGCCAGCAGATGACCAGATAGTGCGGTTGGAAAGTGATGCTGAGCTGATCCAAATTGTGACCATCCATAAATCGAAAGGGCTGGAGTATCCACTGGTATTTTTGCCCTTTATCAGCCTGTGCCGTCCGGTAAGTCATGATGACCGGCTGGTAAGCTTTCATAATGAAGCCGGTGAACTGGTGCAAAGCCTGACGCCCGGCAAGCTTGAACTGGCAACCGCCGATCAGGAGCGGCTGGGCGAAGATATCCGCAAGCTCTATGTGGCAGTGACCCGGGCCAAATATGCGACCTGGCTTAGTTTAAGTCCGGTAGGTGATTGGCAGCGCTCAGCGCTGGCCTATCTGCTGGGCTGTGATCAGGCGACAGAGCCGCTGCAGCTGCTACAGCAAGCCGAGGCGCTGTGGCCTGCTAATGCCAAAGACATTCAGGTGCTTGCCTTGCCTGATTTTAGCGCACCGCAGCATTTGCCGCCGGCGCACAGCGGCTCAGCCTCACAGTTTGCCGCGCGGCAACGCAATACTGCGCAACCTTTTGAGCCTTGGTGGATCGCCAGTTATTCGGCGTTAACCTATGGTGCTGCCAGTCAGGGCGATACCGCGCTGGAGCATAACCTGTTGGAAGAGCAGGCCAGTGCGCTGCTTGCAGAAGCCATGCCGAATGCCTCCCCGGCAGCCTTGGCAGCAGACAGTGCAGCGCAATTTGCCGCTGTCGCGCAGTCCTTGCCAGCAACGCCAGACTTAGTCAGTTTGCATGACTTTCCACGCGGAGCCGGGCCAGGGACCTTGCTGCATAACTTGTTGCAGGATGCGGCTGAGCACGGCTTCGCCGCCGTGGCAGCCGATCCTGAGCTGTGTCAAAGCCTGGTTGCCCGGCGCTGCCGCCACGGAAGCTGGGCGCAGCGCGCTGAGTTATTAAGTCGTTGGTTACATGGCTATCTGCAGCTGAGTTTTCCGTTACCGGGTGGTGGGCAGGTAGCACTTAATGCCTTGCGTAGCTATCGGGCTGAGCCTGAGTTCTGGTTCGCCGTACAGGGGGTCAGTACCCGGCAACTGGACAAGCGGGTTAAGGCCGCTGTGCTGGGCGGTGCCGCCAGGCCTGAGCTTAGCCGTAACTACTTAAATGGCATGTTAAAAGGTTTTATCGACTTGCTGTTTGAACATCAGGGTAAGTACTACGTGCTGGATTATAAATCAAACTATCTGGGGCCGGATGATGCGGCTTATCACCCGGCAGCGATGCAACAGAAAATCTTACAAAGCCGCTATGAGCTGCAATATGTGCTTTATAGCCTGGCCCTGCATAAGCTTTTAAAAGCCCGCTTAAAAGACGCATATAGCTATCAGCAGCATGTCGGCGGCGTGGTGTATCTGTTTTTGCGTGGCCAGCAAGCCAGTAGCCGTGGCGCCTTTATCGATCGGGTACCGGAGTCGTTGATACTGAGTTTAGAGCAATACTTTATGCAACAAGAGCCTCAGTCTGCTGTGGAGGTCGCCGATGCTGATTAGTGCAGTGCTACCTGAGGTGTTACAACGGCTGCAGGATCGTCAGGCGATGCTGGCGCTACTGGCCGCCTATCAGCGCCAGCAGCTGTTAAGTCAGCTTGACCTAGCCTTTGCCCGCTTTCTGGCGCAGAACGCACCCACAGTACAACCCCTGAGTTTGTTGCTTGCTGCCTTACTGTCGCGACAGGTTGGCCGCGGCCATGTCTGTTTGCCACTGGCCGATTTACTGGCCGATGCGCCACAGCTGCTCAATTACCAGAGTGCGCAGTTAAGCCCTGAGGCGTTAAGCCAGCAGGATGGCAGTCTGTTACCGGATCCGGCACTACTACTGGCGTCATATAGTCTGGACGAGCTGGAGGCCTGCCTGACACAGTGCGATACGGTGCTTACTGTAACACCGGCCAACGCTGAGTCGATTGCCAGCGTAGCGCCGGGCCGGCCGCTGGTATTGGATCAACAGATACTCTATTTCGCCCGCTACTGGTCAGCAGAGCAACAGATCGCCGCCGACTTGCGCGCTTTGATGCAAGCGGTAAGCCTGCCGGCAGAGCCGGCGCAGCTAAAACGTTATCTGGATCAACTGTTTGGCGCTGAGTCGTTAGCAGTTAGCGCTGGCGATGCCTTTGCTCAGATCAATTGGCAAAAGCTGGCCTGCGCCAACAGCCTGCGTAGCCGTTTTAGTGTGATCACCGGCGGACCGGGCACCGGTAAAACCTATACCCTGGTGCGCTTACTGGCGCTGTTACAGCGTTTGTCGGCCACGCCACTGACCATCAAGCTGGCAGCTCCCACCGGTAAAGCCGCGGCGCGGATGAAAGAGGCGATTACCCAGGCGATGCAAAGCTTACAAGCGCTGGCAGAAGACTGGCAGAGCGCGGTTTCCGTGATCCGCGCCGACAGCGCGACCCTGCATAAACTGTTGGGGGTACAAGCCGGCAGCCGGCAATTTAAGCATCAGCGCAGTAAACCGCTGGCGCTTGACGTGTTGATTGTTGATGAAGCCAGTATGATTGATATTGAGCTGATGCAGGCGCTGCTAGCGGCACTGCCGGCGGATGGCCGCCTGATTTTATTAGGTGATAAGGATCAGCTGGCCTCAGTGGAAGCCGGCGCTATTTTAGGACAGCTTTGTCAGGATGCCGAGCAGGGTGGCTATAGTGCAGAAACTATGGCTTATCTGCAGCAATTCAGCGCCGCACCTATACCGGCGCAGTTGGCAACCAGCACGCCGCGGCAGCGGCTACAACAGGTGGTGATGTTGCGGGTTAGCCGGCGTTTTGATCAACACAGTGGTATTGGCGCCCTGGCCCGCGCAGTCAATCAGGGTGAGCAGGCGCAGGTCGATTATTTGTTATCAGGTCAGGCGGGCTATCAGGATCTGCAGTTATTAGCCGGGGAGCCGGAGCAAGATCCGCTGCAACAGTTAGCAGCCTTGTGCCGTCGTGGCTTTGCCGCCTACTGGCAGCAGCTAGCGGCCAAACCTGACGCGGGTGCCGAGGCGGGCGCTATTGAGCAGTGGGCGCGGGCGGTGCTTAACAGCTATCAGCAATTTCAGTTATTAACGGCCGTGCGTGAAGGTCCCTTTGGCGTTGCCGGTTTAAATCAGCTGGTACAACAGGCCTTGCCGCAACTGCCGGCCAGTCGCAGTTTGCAGCAGGATAGCTGGTATGAGGGGCGGCCGGTAATGGTTAGCAGTAATGACTATAATCTGAATTTGCGTAATGGTGACATCGGCATTGTCCTGATTTCACCGCAGGATCAGCAAAAACGTGTGGTCTTTATTGATGCTGATAACCAGTTAAGGTGGATCTTACCTAGCCGCCTGGGTGCTGTTGAAACCGTCTTTGCGATGACAGTGCATAAGTCGCAGGGCTCAGAGTTCAGTCATACCGTGCTGGTATTGCCGGAGCGGGATAACCCGGTACTCTGCCGCGAGCTGCTGTATACCGGCATTACCCGGGCGGCAAAGCAACTGACCCTGGTGGTCCCAGATTATCAGGTGCTGAAACAGGCGGTGCAAAGACGCACCGTGCGGGCCGGGCGCTTGCCCTTAGATGAGTAAAATCCCTGATGCAAGAACGTAATCTGCGCAATTTCTATATCCCGGAAGAACAGTCAATCTATCTGTTGAACGCCAATGACGCGAAAAAGCTGAAAGATTGGGTGGCGCTCTGTATCAGCAAGTTACAACAACTAGGATACCGGGATATCCATTTGCTCGGTAAAGGTGCTTACGGTTTTGCCTTTGCCGGCTTTGGCATTAACGACGAATGCTATGTATTTAAGTTCTCGCGCATCAATCTGCCGCAGCATATTCAGGAACGTCTGGCCGATGAAGCCTATATGTTGTCGCAGGTACAACATCCGGCGGTGCCGCGTTATATCACTTATCAGGTGGTGCGCAAGCAGGGCATTCTGATGATGGATCGGGCGCCGGGTATCGATTTAGAGCAATACAGCCTGCAGCATGGCCGCCTGCCGGTACGTTTGCTGGTGGATCTGGCGGCGCAACTGGCTGAGCTGCTGCAATATTTACGTAGTATCGAAAAAGACGGCGCGCCGGCGCCGATAGTCCATGGCGATATTAAGCCTTCTAATCTGGTATTTGAGGAGCAAAGCGGCCACCTGAGCCTGATTGACTGGGGCTCCTCGGTGTTTGCTCAGTTGGATCACGAGGGGCATTATCTGTCGAATAACGTGATGCAGCTGATGTCAGCTGATCTGCAACACTCCAATGCCCGGATGGGCGATGTCTATTTTATTGGCCCGGAACAGCGCAGCGGGCAGTTATCCAGCCCACGCTTTGACGAGCAGGGCGTCGCCAGTACCCTCTATGCGCTGGCCTCGGGGCAGGCCTGCCGCTTCGGCCGCAAAGCTATTCCGGCACGTAGTCTGGGTTTGCCGCTGGAGTTTGCCACCTTACTGGATAGTATGCTGGCCGATGATCTGTCATTACGCCAGCAGGCCGGTGATTATTTTATCAAGCAGATGCCGCGCTTAAAGCAGTTGGTATTACCGGAACTGCCGCTGTTTGATGACAGCCCCGTATTGCCGGTTTGGGTGAGCCCACAGCGGCGTGAGCTGGATACCGTGGTGTACTCGTCGCGCAAATCCTTTTTACGCGAGCATAACGAAGAGCTGGATATCGCCTACGTCGATGATGTGCAGCTGGAACGCTATTACAAAAACTATCTGGAAGGGATGGGCGAAACCGAAAAAGCCTTTATCGCTGCCGTCAGCCGGCTCGGGCGCTATCCGGTCGTAGGCGGTTTAGCCATCCACTGGCAGGCCGGCGGCATCTATATCGACAGCAGTCTGAATTTATATGATCAGAGCCTGAGTCAGGCCTTCGCGTTGGCGGTTAATAATGTGGTGACGCTGGCCCGTGCTATCGGCAAGGTCGGGATCTTTAAAGCCTGTCTATTTAATGCCCGCAATACTATTCATATTAGCCGCGCATCGGAAGCGGAGCCCTTTGTGGCACCGCGAGAGAGTCGTATTCCGTATCAGCTGGCGCCGGTACTCAGTGCAGAGGAAGCCAGTAAGCAGCACTCTTACTTTGAAGATGGTAAGGATCCGGATGAGCAATTGGTATTACCCGATGCCATTATGGACGATATCGCGCGGCTTAACCTGATCCGGCATACCGGTTGTATTATCTTTGAGGTCACGCCCTTGTATATGAAGATCCACAGCTACTACCGCCTGCTGGATCCGGCGGCTGAACCAGAATTTAACCGTTTACTGCAGAGTATCCTCAGTAAGGTGGGTTTGATCAGCGGTGACGGTGTCGGGGGCTTTATGAAGCTGCCATATAAAGACACCCGCAAGTTTAGTCATCAGAGTCAGGCACCACAGCTGTTGTATCCCGCCAACCCGTTGCAGTTTAACGCCGCAGGCGGCTCTTGCTGAAATAAGCAGCAATTAGTCGTGTTTAGTGTACGGACTGCGCCTGGACGCCAGCGTGACGTGCTAAAAAAGGTTTAAATTAGCGCTTAAAACAAGTAATGTACTGCTTTTGACCCTAACTCACTTTACGAACGAAGATGTCGAGCGAAAAACACGCACTCTATGCTGAATTGCTGCAGCAGGCTAAGGCTTTGCTGCAGGAAGAAACCGATGTGATTGCCAATATGGCCAATTTCAGTGCTTTACTATTTCAAAGCCTGCCAGATTTAAACTGGGCAGGCTTTTATATTATGCGCCAGGGCGAACTGGTGCTGGGACCCTTCCAGGGTAAGGTGGCCTGTGTGCGGATCCCGGTAGGCAAGGGCGTTTGTGGCACCTGTGTCGCAACGGGTGAAATCCAACGCGTTGCCGATGTGCATGAATTCCCGGGGCATATCGCCTGTGATGCTGCCAGTAATTCAGAGATTGTGTTACCGGTACGGCAAGGCGGCGACATTATTGCGGTACTGGATATCGACAGTCCGTCACTAAACCGCTTTGACGACGTCGATCAGCAAGGCTTGGCTGCCTTGGTTGCTGCGTTTGAACAAGCCTTGGTTGCCGCCTGATGAAAGACTTGCTCTCAGTGCAGGATTACCTGCTGCAGGTGGAAGACGTCGGTGACTGGGATGGCGAAGAAGAGCTGGTTGCCGATAAATTTAATACCATAGTGCACGCAGTGTGGGATGCGCTACCTGATAGTTTAACCACTAAGCAAATTCGCCAGTTAATGCCACTGTTGTGGGAGCAACTGCGTGGCGATACGGTATTACTGGACGCTGACGAAGACGAACTGATTGATTGGGCACTGTCCTATATCCAACAACAAATAGAAGAAGGCATGGCTGACGATGAGCCTGCTGATGAAGAAGAGTGAATGCTGCATGACAATTGCTACCCCTGTAACGGCTGATACCCCTGTAAATTCTGAACTGGCGACGCCGGTAGCGGAAAAACCAGCGAATGTAAAAGAGGTTTTAAGCTTTTTAACCGCAAATTTTCCGCTATGCTTTATTAGCGAGGGTCCGGTAAAACCCTTAAAAGTGGGGATCTTTCAAGATCTGGCAGCTCGCCTGGGTGAGGATGCCGCTGTGAGTAAAACCCAATTGCGGCAAGCGCTAAGGGTTTATACCTCGAGTTGGCGTTACCTGGAAGCCATCAAAGAAGGTGCCAGCCGGGTCGACTTAGATGGCCAGCCTGCTGAGCTGATAGATGCTCAGCAAGCGGAGCATGCGGCAAAATTATTGGCAGAAAGTAAACAAAAAGCCGCTGAGAAACGTAAGGTCCGGCAACAGGAGCAAAAAGCGCTGGCGGCAAAGACGGCGCAAGCTGAAAGAAGCCCGGGCGCAGCTAAACCGGTACGGTCAGAACAAAAAAGACCGAACAAAAACCCTAAAGCTGCCTCTAAGAGTGTGAAAGCGCCGGTTAAAGCGGTACAAAGCCCTGTCGTTAAACCTGCTGCGGCTGCGGTAGAGTTAGCGGCGTTAGCACCGCAACACACAGTGGTCGGCGCTAAGGTGCTGGTGAAGTTAGGCTCAAGTCCAATGCCAGCGACAGTAACAGAAGTAAACCTGCCGGATGTGACGGTACAGTTAAACTCCGGAATGGTGATCAAAACACGTCAGGACAGCCTGTTTCAGGCCTGACGCAAACTGAGAGTGTTATGAAAAAATTTTCCCTGATAGCTGTTGGTTTATTTTTAGCACTTGGCGTTGCTGCAGAGACCACAACGCCGGTTGATATCAGCGCCTTACCGGTCATTAGCCAGTCGCCACAACATGCGACTGCCAGCAAACGGGTAGCGGCAACCTTTACCCGGGCCCACTATTTACCGGTGCAGTTGAATGACGAGCTGTCAGGGCGAATTTTTGACCTCTACCTGAAAAACCTTGATTACTACCGTAACCACCTGTTAGCCAGCGATGTCAGCGACTTTGAGCAATATCGCAATCAATTTGACGATGCGATCAATCGTGGCAACCTGAGTTTTGCATTCGATTTCTTCAATTTGGCGCAGCAACGGCGTTTTGAACGTTTTGATTTTGCCATCCAGCAACTGGAGCAAGAGCACAATTTTGAAGCCGATGACTATTACGTTTATGACCGTGAAGATGCAGCCTGGCCTTCAGACCGAGCCGAGTTGGATGAGTTATGGCGGCAACGGGTTAAGTTCGACTTACTCAATTTAAAACTGACCGGTAAAACTCTGGCGGAAGCCAAAGAAATTTTGGTTAAGCGTTATCGCAATACGCAGAAACGCCTGATGCAAACGAATAGCGAAGATGTATTCCAGTTAGTCATGAACTCGTTCGGCAGAGCGGTAGAAGCCCATACGTCCTATCTGTCTCCGCGTAATGCCGATCGTTTTCAGCAGGAAATGAACCTGCAGCTGGAAGGCATTGGTGCGGTACTGCGTGCCGATGAGGATTATACGGTAATCCAAAGTCTGGTGCCGGGGGGGCCGGCGGATCTGACCCAACGCTTAAAGCCAAAAGATCGTATTATTGGCGTAGCGCAGGACAGTAAAGATTTCGTTGATGTTGTAGGCTGGCGCCTGGACGATGTAGTGGATCTGATCAAAGGTCCCAAGGGTAGTAAAGTTCGTTTACAGGTACTGGGCGGTAGTGATGTAAATAGCCAGACTCAGGTGGTGGAGATCGTTCGCGATAAGATCCGGCTGGAAGACCGGGCAGCAAAATTTGAAGTACTGGAGCCCAAACTAGGCGAATTAACGTCTAAAGTTGGCGTCATTAATATCCCGGGCTTTTATAACAATTTGTCTGAGGACGTGAAAAAGCTGCTGGCCGAGGCGAACGAGCAAAAAGTTGAAGCTCTGATCGTTGATTTACGTGGTAATGGCGGCGGCTCCCTGCAAGAAGCTACCCTGTTAACCGGTTTATTTATCGATCGTGGTCCGGTGGTACAAATCCGATATGG
This sequence comes from Alishewanella sp. WH16-1, assembly GCF_001441695.1. Taxonomy (NCBI): domain Bacteria; kingdom Pseudomonadati; phylum Pseudomonadota; class Gammaproteobacteria; order Alteromonadales; family Alteromonadaceae; genus Alishewanella; species Alishewanella sp. WH16-1. The sequence continues at coordinate 33,007 of NZ_LCWL01000024.1, forward strand.
CGATGGCAAGATTGGTCTGAATGGTGATAGCGATGGCGTCTCCTTTTATGATGGTCCACTAACGGTACTGGTTGACCGCTACAGTGCCTCAGCCTCTGAGATTTTTGCTGCTGCGATGCAGGATTATGGCCGGGCCTTGGTGATAGGTGAGCAGACCTTTGGTAAGGGAACTGTGCAGCAACATCGCGGAATAGGTCGGATCTACGACATGTTTGAGCAACAGCTCGGTAGTGTGCAATACACCATGGCGAAGTTCTATCGCATTAATGGTGGCAGCACCCAGCATAAAGGTGTGATTCCGGATATTAGCTTCCCGTCGGCAATTGACCCTGCAGACTGGGGTGAGAGTAAGGAAGACTATGCTCTGCCCTGGGATGCGATCACCCCGGCGCAGTATGCGGCGCAGCAAGATCTGCAACAAGTTATCCCTGTGTTGCAGCAAAAGCATCAGCAGCGTATTGCGAATGAAGTCGAGTTTCAGTATCTGGCCGCCGATATCGCTGAATATCAGCAGCAGAAAGATGAAAAGCGGGTATCGTTAAATAAGGCGGAGCGCATTGCTAAGCGTAAAAGTGATGAGGCCAGGGCGTTACAACGTACCAATGAGCGGTTGAAACGGCTGGAATTACCTGCGGTTACTTCGGTTGACGACGCACCTGAGGTATTGAGCAAGCTGGATCCATTTTTAGAAGAAGCTGCCCACATCACGTCAGACTGGTTGCAGTTAAACCGGCTGGCCAAAAAGTAAGTCAGCATAAGCGAAAAGGGCGGTGTTAACCGCCTTTTCTCAATAATCATAATACGTATTACAACAACATAATAATTATAAAGGTTAACTATGTCGGGAACACGTCAATCCGTGCACGGCCTTTGGTCGAGCCGTCTGGCTTTTATTCTTGCCGCCACCGGTGCTGCAGTCGGCTTGGGAAATATCTGGAAATTCCCCTACATTATGGGTCAGAACGGCGGCGGTGCCTTCGTGCTGGTTTATCTGCTGTGTATTTTACTGATCGGTATTCCGGTTATGATGTCGGAAGTGTTGATTGGCCGGCGCGGCAGGCAGAGCCCCGGTTTATCAGTAAAAACGCTGGCCTTAGAGGCTAATGGCAGTACCCGTTGGCAACTGGCGGGTTGGAGCGGCTTAGTTGCCAGTTACCTGATCCTGTCATTTTATGCGGTGATAGCCGGCTGGGCACTGTATTACGTCTTTAAAACGGCCAGTGGTGATTTTGTCGGCATGCCAGCCGCAGAAGTTGGCGCTGAGTTTGGTAGTTTTATCAGCAACCCGCTGTTACTGATTGGATTTTCAACCGTTATTCTGGCGGCGACAGTGTATGTGGTGGGGCGCGGTGTGCACAAAGGTCTGGAGCAGGCAGTTAATTATTTGATGCCGGCCTTATTTGTACTGCTGCTTGTGATGGCGCTTTACTCTGGTTTCAATGGTGACTTTGCGCAGGCCGCTGAATTTATGTTTAAACCGGATTTTTCAAAATTGACGGTGAACGGCGTCTTGCTGGCATTAGGGCATGCCTTTTTCAGTCTGAGTTTAGCTTCTGGCGCTATGATGATTTACGGGGCTTATTTGCCGACTAATGTGTCTATCGGTAAAACAACGATATTAATTGCACTGTGCGATACGGCCGTCGCTCTGTTGGCTGGTTTGGCAATATTTCCACTGGTATTTGGTTATGGACTAACGCCGGCAGAAGGGCCAGGGCTGATTTTTGTTACCTTACCGATTGCCTTTGGTAGCATGCCATTTGGCACGCTGTTTGGTACGCTATTTTTTGTGATGTTGGTGTTCGCCGCTTTTACCTCTACCATCGCCATGATTGAATCGACCGTTGCCTGGTTGGTCGAAACCAAAGGCTTAAAACGCTATCAGGCGACCATTGCAACCGGCTTGTCGCTGTGGTTACTCGGTTTGCTGACGGTATTCTCCTTTGCCGGCGCCAGCTGGGCCAGCCTGGACTGGACTATTCTTGGTAAGCCAATCAGTAACTTTTTTGAGCTTAAAGATTATCTGACGTCCGCAATTATGTTGCCGGTGGGAGGACTCTTTATTGCAGTCTTTGTTGGTTGGGTCATGACGGAAAAAGCGACCCGTGAAGAACTGGCAACGACACCCTTTGCCTATCAAATCTGGCGTTTGGCTATCCGTTGGTTAACGCCGGTGGCGGTGATTATCGTATTTTTAAATCTGATCGGCTTGCTGGACTGGTTCCGCAGCCTGACTAACCAGTAAGCGGAGCATGGTGAACATGGAACAAACTCAGGTACGAGCTCCAAGCTTGCTGGATGCCATTCTACCGATGCTGGTACTGATTCTGTTATTGGCGGCGTCGGTCATACTTTTTGGTAGTGACTCGTCTTACGGGCCAAATCAAATCGCACTCTTTATTGCCGCTGGTGTCGCGATCATTATTGGTTTGAAAAACGGCTACAGTTGGTCTGATCTTGAAGCCGCGATGGTAAAGGGCATTTCGCTGTCATTGGCGGCCGTACTGATTTTACTGGCGGTCGGTGCGCTAATCGGTACCTGGCTCTTATCCGGCACAGTACCAACCTTAATCTATTATGGTTTGCAGGTACTGAGCCCGAGCTGGTTTTATGCCGCCAGTTGTATCCTGTGTGCCGTAGTCGCGATGAGTATCGGTAGCAGCTGGACTACTGCTGCCACTATCGGCGTCGCGCTGATTGGCGTAGCCACGGGTTTGGGGCTGTCACCGGCAATTACTGCGGGTGCCATTGTCTCCGGTGCCTATTTTGGCGATAAAATCTCGCCGTTAAGTGAAACGACAAATCTGGCGCCCGCCGTAGCCGGTGCAGATTTATTTCAGCATATCCGGCATATGTTGTGGACCACCATCCCCAGCATTGTGCTGGCCGTTTTTGGTTTCCTGATTATCGGTTTTAATACTGAAGTTAGTGCAGATCTGGAGCAGGTACAACAAATCAGTGCGGTACTGAACAGTCAATTTAATATCAGCCTATGGACGCTGGTACCGTTGTTTGTACTGTTATTTATGGCAATGCGCAAAGTGCCAGCCTTTCCAACCGTTTTTATCGGTGCTTTATTAGGTGGTGTCTGGGCAGTGTTGTTCCAGCCAGAGCTGATAAACCGCTTAGTCGATGAGCAATTACCTGCCGCCGTTGCGGTGGCAAAACTGGTGTGGCAAACCCTGTTTGCTGGTTTTAGCATCAGCACAGGCAATAAAGATATGGATGATTTGCTCAGTGGTGGTGGTATGGCGAGCATGCTCAACACCATCTGGCTGATTTTCTCGGCGATGATGTTTGGCGCTGTGGTGGAACATATTGGCCTGCTACGGAAATTTGTGCAGTCAATTCTGGCGTTCGCCCGTAGCACCGGCTCACTGATTACCAGTACTATGGCAACCTGTCTGGCAACCAATATCCTGACCGCCGATCAGTATATGTCCATTGTGATGCCCGGCCGGATGTATAAAGAGGAGTATGAGCGTCGCGGCTTGGCACCGGTCAACTTATCCCGGGCTCTGGAAGATGGCGGCACCATAACCAGTCCGTTGATTCCGTGGAATACCTGCGGTGCCTATATGCATGGTGTGCTGAATGTTAATCCGCTGGATTACTTGGTCTATGCCTTCTTTAATTTGATAAACCCGGTGCTGGCGGTGATCTATGCGTATCTGGGGATTAAGATCCTCCGTCTGACACCACCGGAGTCGGTGTTGCCAGGTTTAGCCGGTAAAAATAGCTAAGAAAAAAGCCTGAAGAGATTCAGGCTTTTTACCTTAAGACAGTATATGAAGTAGGGATCTGCAGTATGAGTGAAATCCGTCAGCCAAAACGTTTAGTTGACTATCAAGCCCCGGCTTTTGTTATTGAGCAAACCCTGTTACGGGTGGAATTGGATCCGGTCGCAACCCGGGTCTACAGTAAATTAAAGTTCCGACGGCAGACGGCTGGCAGTTTGTGGCTGGATGGCCAGGCGCTGCAGTTAATCAGCATCCGGCTAAATGATGCGCCGCTTGGCGAAGACGCTTATCAGCTTAGCGATAAAGGGTTGGCGATTAATGAGCCGGGTGACGTTGGCATCCTGGAAGTGGTAACGCAACTTAACCCGGAACAGAATACTGCGCTAGAGGGGTTGTATCTGGCCGATGGCGTCTATTGTACTCAGTGTGAAGCTGAGGGTTTTCGGCGTATTACTTATTATCCGGACCGTCCCGATGTGCTATCAGTTTTTACGACTACTATTGTCGCAGACCAGGCTCAGCTGCCGTTTTTACTGTCCAATGGCAATAAGATTGCCACTGAACAATTAGCTGATGGCCGCACTGCAGTAACCTGGCATGATCCTTTTCCTAAACCCAGCTATTTGTTTGCCCTGGTCGCCGGTGATTTTGATGTGCTGGCGGATCGCTTTGTCACCGCCAGTGGCCGCGAGGTGGTGCTGGAATTTTTTGTTGAAAAAGGCAAGGGCCGCCGTGCTGCTTTTGCACTGGCTGCGCTGCAGCGTGCGATGCGTTGGGACGAACAGCGGTTTGGTCTGGAATATGACTTGGATCGCTATATGGTAGTGGCGGTTGATTTCTTTAATATGGGGGCCATGGAAAATAAAGGCCTGAATATTTTTAACAGTAAATATGTACTGGCGGATGAACAAACTGCCACCGATAACGATTACTATCATATCGAGTCGATTATTGGTCATGAATATTTTCATAACTGGACCGGTAACCGTGTCACCTGCCGCGACTGGTTTCAGCTGAGTTTAAAAGAGGGGCTGACGGTATTCCGCGATCAGGAATTTAGTGCTGATATGTCTTCTGCCACCTTAAGCCGGATAGATGCAGTGAAGCTGATTCGCACCGCACAGTTTGCCGAGGATGCCAGTCCTATGGCGCACCCGATCCGTCCAGAGCAAGTATTGGAAATGAATAATTTCTATACCGTCACCGTCTACGATAAGGGTGCTGAGGTGATCCGGATGTTGCAAACGCTGCTCGGACGCGAGCGTTTTACTGCCGGGCATCAGCTATATCTTGAACGTCACGATGGTCAGGCGGTTACCTGTGATGATTTTGTGCAGGCGATGCAGGATGCCAGTGGTGTTGATTTACAGCAATTCCGCTTGTGGTACAGCCAGTCCGGTACGCCTGAAGTTAGCGTAACTCAGGTTTACGATGCCGCTGCGCAACAATTACGCTTAACCTTGACTCAGCATACGCCGGCAACTGCGGATCAGCACAGCAAGCAGCCATTGGTGATTCCGGTAAAAATCGAAATTTTGCAACCACAAACAAAGCTGCGCCAACAAGCCTTGCTGGTGCTAACGGCAGCGACTCAGGAATTTGTGATAGCTGAGATTGCGACAGCACCCTTGGTGGTTTGGCTGGAAGATTTCTCGGCACCGGTGAAACTGCACTGTCAGTATACAGCAGAGCAGTGGCTCAGTATTGCCGCACAAGCCAGCAATGGCTTTGCCCGCTGGGATGCGATGCAGCAGTATTGGAGTCTGACGCTACGTCAGGCACTGCACAATAACGAGCTGCCGCAACTGTCAACTGAGTTGCTGGCTTTCTATCGTCAGTTATTGCGTCAGCCGCTGCAGGACCTAGCGTTGACCGCGGAACTGTTGCAGTTACCTGATTTTGAGACCTTGGCCGGGCAGTATCAACCGATCCCGGTTGACGCCTTGCTGGATGCGTTACAACATTTGACCCATCAGCTCGCGACGGTATTGCAGGATGATTTTAGCTATTGTTATCAGCAGCTGCTGTTTGCACCCTATCAATATCAACAACAGCAGGTAGGGCAACGTGCGCTGAGGAGTCTGTGTTTAAATTATCTGGCGCATACTGATGTTGGTGAGGAGCTGGTGGAGCAGCAGTTTCAACAGGCTGATAATATTACCGATCAACTAGCGGCGCTGCGTGCTGGCCAGTCAGCGGTACTGGCCGAAAACGACAGCCGTTTGGCCCGGTTGGCGGAGCGATTCGCGGACGATGTGCAGGTCTTGGATAAATACTTTAGTCTGGTCGCAACCCTACCGAGTGATCAGGTGTTTACCAAGCTGGAACAGCTTACCACGCATCCGGCCTTTAGCTGGAAAAATCCGAACCGGGTTCGGGCTCTGTTCTCTGCCTTTTCTTTGCGTAACCCACAGCAGTTTCATCGTGCTGATGGCCAGGGTTACCGCTTACTGGCCAGTGTCGTAGCCAGATTAGATGCCGTGAACCCACAGCTTGCTGCCCGCCTGATCACACCACTGCTGTCATGGCAACGTTATGATCAACACCGTCAGCAGTTGTTGCGGCAACTACTACAGCAGTTAGCCAGCGGTAGTGCTATGTCAGATGATCTTTATGAAAAGGTGAGTAAGAGCCTGACATGAACCGTAGCTATCTGTTTGGCGCTTTTTTATCAGCAGAAAAGTGCCAGCGCTATTATCGCGGTGAGGTGCGTTATGTCATCGTCACTGCGGACAGCGGCGAGCGTATCCAGTTAGCCTTCCGGCATTTCCAACCCTATTTAAGCCAGCTGGGGATCCACGGTCGTTTCCGGCTGACCGTGAATGCGGCGGGGGATTTTTTGCAGCTGGAAAAAATTAGTTAGAGTATATACTTTAAACGCAAGATTAAAACATTAGCTTGCTTTATTAGCTGGTTTGACCTTTAATTTCATTAGCTTAGCCCGTGGGTCAGCTGGTCTGATCTCCATGATTAAACTAGCTGACGGCAGCAGCTGAGAGTTCTCAGTGTAAAAGGGCAAAAAATGAATAAAAATCAACAGATTTACCTCTTGGCAAACCTTGCTAACGCTTACAAATGATGTAATTATTTTAATGAAAGGAACTGATGCGGCTATGATGGCGGCTCAGGACAATAAATAAAAAAGAACATAACACTACCTGTCGGGACAGGGGGGGAGACAACAAAATGAAGAAAAGGCCAATCCGCTTTGCTAAAAGCCCATTGGCAGCCGGTATTACTACTGCGCTGTTAATGCTGTCTTATGCACCGGCTCAGGCAGCCACATTCAATTTCGGTGATGTTGAAGTGGTGTTTGACTCAACTTTCTCTTACGGTGCCAGCTGGCGTACTGAAGAGCGTAACTGGGATACCATTGCAAAAGTTAACCATCCACGCTTTAACTGGACCGGTTATAACGCTGCGACCAACGTGATCTACCCCTCCGCAGATATCTGGGCTCAGCCAGGCGGCTATTCCAGCAATGGTGATGCTGGCAACCTGAATTTTGACCGTGGTGATATGTTCAGTAGCCTGTTTAAAGGCTTACATGAACTTTCAATCAAAAAAGATAATATCGGTTTCTTTAGCCGTTTTATGTATTTCTACGACACGGCGTTAAATGATGGCAAATTTGCTTACACCAACCCGTTAAGCGGTAACAAGGTTGACCCTTGTGAGGATAAAAGATCCAGTGAGTTAGCCTGTAAAGACGTGCGCCTGCTGGATGCTTACATTTATGGCAATTTCGCCTTTAATGATGGCATGAACCCGGTCACTGTCCGCGTTGGTAACCAGGTACTCAGCTGGGGCGAAAGCACCTTTATTCCACACGGTATTAATATCACGCCGGTCGATGTGGGTATTTTGCGGGCACCGGGCGCTGACTTAAAAGAAGCCTTTATCCCAACTGGCATGGTGACTTTAGCGGTCGGCTTAACAGATCAATTATCAGCTGAACTGTTCTACCAATACAGCTGGCAGGAAAGTTATTTACCCCCCCCAGGCACTTACTTTTCAACCAACGACTTCGCGGGTCGCGGCGGTTATGCGCAGAATATCCAGTTAGGTTTCTCGGGTAACCCGGATATCGATTTGGCTTTCGTGTTACAAAACCTGAATGGTTTAGGTGCGGCGTTAGCTGCTGGTCAGATTACGCCGACGCAGGCGTCGCAACTTTATCTTGCTTACCCGACTAAGGTCGCGCTGCGCCCGGCGGGTGATGCGGGTGAGATCAAGCCGGAAGACGGTGGTCAGTACGGTGTGAAATTAGAATATTTTGCGCCAAACCTGGGTGATACCGAGTTTGCGTTGTACTATATGAACTACCATAGCCGGGTACCTGTTATTTCCGGTGTTGCTTCAAACTTTGGCGCCGCGGCAATTCAGGCAGATCTAGGTTATCTGGTGCAAAATGCCGGTAATCTGAGCGCACAGAACGTACAAAACCTGCAGGCATTCTCTAAAGGCTTACTGGAGTATCCGGAAGATATCAAACTGTATGGTTTTAGCTTTAACACCAACCTGGGTACCACCTCAGTAGCCGGTGAAATTGCTTACCGTCAGGACGAGCCACTGCAAATTGACGACGTAGAAATTCTGTATGCCGGTATGCCGGAGCAGCTGGCTAATGCGGGCATTCGTCCGGATCTGGCTGGGATTTCACAATTAGGCCGCTTTATTGGTTCGAAAGCCACTCCGGGCAATTATGCGCAGGGTTATATTCTCCGTGACACCATTCAGGCACAGATGACCTTTACCCACCTGTTTGGACCAAGCTTAGGTGCCGATAACTTCACGATGCTGGCTGAAGTGGGCGGAATCCGCATCAACGATATGCCAGCGGAAGATGTACTGCGTTTAAACGGTCCAAATACAGACCGTAGCGGCGCACCGCTGATTGGTGCTAATGGTCCGTCAACTGGTTTACATACTGGCTTATCAAATGGCCCGGAAACAAATCCATTCCCAACAGCGTCAGCCTGGGGCTACCGTATTCTGGCCAAAGCCGATTATAACAACGTATTCGCCGGGGTGAACTTATCACAACGTCTGGTGTTCTCACATGATGTGAACGGTATCACGCCTGATCCACTGTTTATGTTTGTTAAAGATCGTAAGTCTGCGTCTTACGCGGTGTCTTTCGATTACCTGAACAAATGGTCTGGTGAATTAAGCTATAACTGGTTCTGGGGTGGTGTAGGTACGACCAATAACACCGAAGACCGTGATTTTATTTCTTTCAATATTAAATACTCTATTTAAGGGACGAGCGCGAATTATGAAAAAACTCACCCTGTTAGCATCAGCCGTAGCGCTGGTGTTCAGTTGTAACGCCTTAGCGAAGTTACCTGCCGATCAGGTTGCGCGTCTGGGACAAGATTTAACGCCGGTTGGTGCTGAGAAGGCGGGTAATGCTGCTGGTACTATTCCGGAATGGACTGGCGGTATTCAAGCTGCCCCAGCTGGTTATAAACCTGGCGATCACCATCCCAATCCCTTTGCTGAGGACAAGGTATTGTTCACAATCAGCAAAGCGAATCTTGATCAGTACCGGCAGTTCTTAAGCCCGGGCCAGATTGCGTTGTTCGATCTGTATCCGGATACCTTTAAAATGAATGTGTATCCAACCCGTCGTAGTGCGTCTTTTCCGCAATATTTTTATGATGCGACAAAACGTATTGCTGCTGAAGCTGAGCTAATACAAGGCGGTAATGGCCTGAAAAATGCGGCTATTGGTATTCCGTTCCCAATCCCAAGCAACGGTCTGGAAGCGATATGGAACCATATCGTCCGTTACCGTGGTGTTGCGGCTAGCCGTAATGGTGGCCAGGCTGCACCAACTGCGCAGGGCGCTTATACCATTATCGGCTTTGACGAGCAGATTATGTTTAAGTATTCCCACCCGGATGCGACCCCTGAAGCACTGCAAGCAGAAAACATCCTGTTCCGCTTCAAGCAAAGCGTAACCACACCAGCCCGTTTGGCCGGTACTGCGCTGCTGGTACATGAAACCATGGATCAGGTGGCTACACCGCGTCAGGCCTGGACTTATAACACCGGTCAGCGCCGGGTTCGTCGTGCGCCAAATGTAGCTTATGATGCGCCGGGTACGGCCTCTGACGGGCTGCGTACCACTGATGACTTCGATATGTTTAACGGTTCACCAGATCGTTATAACTGGGAGTTAAAGGGTAAGCAGGAAATGTATATCGCCTATAACGATTACAAGCTGCACAGCAAAGAGTTGAAGTATGCCGATATCCTGATGGCTGGCCATATTAATCCAGAGCACGTACGGTATGAAAAACACCGGGTCTGGGTGGTTGAGGCAACGCTGAAAGAAGGCACCCGTCATGTTTACGGTAAGCGCGTATTCTTTATCGATGAGGATAGCTGGCAAATTCATGTTGCCGATCTGTATGACAACCGTGGCGATTTATATCGCGTAGCGGTAGCGCATGGTCTGAACTACTACGAAGTGCCAACACATTGGAGTACGTTAGAGGTTTACCATGACTTGAACTCGCGCCGTTATATCGCGATAGGTCTGGATAACGAAGATCGGATGTATGATTTCTCGGTAACCTTGTCAGATAATGATTTCACGCCAGCCTCGCTGCGTCGTGAGGGGACCCGTTAAAGTGGAAAGCTGAGAAAGGCTGGCGCAAGCCAGCCTTTTTTTTAACTGCAGGCGCCTGTCGTCTGGCCTTGATAGACTGAGTGTGTGACTGATTTATGCATAAGTATTTACTTGCCGGCTGTTTGTCGGCGTTAGCCTTGACACCACAGGCTGCGGCGATGACCGAACAGACGGCTTTGCCGCCTGGCGAGGCCAAACCGGCCTTTATTGTACCGCTTGTAGCGAAAAGCTTGCTGACTGATGTGGTGGAAATCACTGGCGGTCAGTTTGTAGCAGTAGGTGACCGTGGTCATATTTTGCTGAGTCAGGATGGCACGAACTGGCAGCAGGCACAGGTGCCTGTGCAGTCACTGTTAACCTCAGTGTATTTTACTGATGCGGATTATGGTTGGGCGGTCGGGCATGATGCCACCATTCTGCATAGTCAGGATGGCGGAAAAACCTGGCAAATCCAACAGTTTTTGCCGGAAACAGATAAACCGCTGATGGATGTGTATTTCTTTGACCGGCAGCGCGGTATGGCGGTCGGTGCCTATGGCATGTTCTTTACCACTAATGATGGTGGTAATACTTGGGACAAGGCGTTTTACCTGTCACTGGCCTCGGTTGATGATCAGGAGTTTTTGGCAGAGTTGGAAGAAACCGATCCGGAAGGTTATTTACTGGAGCGAGAGTCGGTATTACCGCATTTTAACCGGCTAATTGTTGCCGGCCAGCAAGTCCTGATGGTTGGCGAAGCCGGTTTCGTTGCCATCAGTGAAGATGCCGGTGAAAGTTGGCGCCGGCTGGAGGCGTTCTATAATGGCTCTTTGTTTGATATTCACCGCACTCAGGCCGGAACGCTGCTGGTTGCCGGTTTACGCGGTAACCTGTTCCGTAGCACCGATAATGGCGAAAGCTGGCAAGATATTGCGTTACCGGTGTCTGCGACCTTGAACAGTATTTTTGAAGATGACTCGGGCAAGCTTTATTTGGCGGGTAACGCCGGGGCGCTGTTATTAAGCGAAGATGACGGTCTGAACTTTGTTGATCAGTCACAGGCCGACGGCCGCGCGGTATTAAATGGTCTGGCCATTGCAGAACAGGTGTTGCTGGTAACTGAAGCCGGTGTAAAACTAACTACGATAAATAAGTCTGAATAATATGAGTATGAATTGGCTGGTAAATAAGTTTGAGTATAGCCTGTTCCGTCATCGCTTAGTGGTGCTGGTGCTGTTTGCGGTCGCGACTCTTGTCTTGTTGTGGCGGGCAACCGATATCAAACTGGATGCGGCTTTTAGCAAAAACATTCCGCTAAAGCACGAATATATGCAAACCTACCTGAAACATGAACAGGACTTCGGTGGCGCTAACAATATTCTGATCGCGATGTGTGATGCCAGCGGCGATATCTTTAATGCCAACTTCTTCGATAGTTTACGTCGCGCCCATGATGATGTGGTTTATACCCCCGGAGTGGAGCGTGTGCTGGTTAAATCCCTGTTTAGCCCGAGCACCCGCTTTATTGAGGTGGTCGAGGATGGTTTTGCTGGTGGACCGGTTATCCCAGCCGACTTTACACCGGATGCCGAGGGCTTAGCGCGGGTGAAAGAAAACGCCGAGAAAGCCGGTGTTATCGGTCGCATGGTCGCGGATGACTATAGCTGCGCCATGATTACGGCTTCGTTACTCGAATACGATCCGGAAACTAACCTGCCGCTGGATACCATCGCCTTTGCCGGTAAACTGGAAAATGATATCCGCGCCAAATACCAGACCGAACAGGTTAGTGTGCATATTATTGGCTTCGCCAAAATGGTTGGCGATGTGGCAGAAGGCGCTAAAGGTGTCGTTGCCTTCTTCGGTGTGGCGATCGTCATTACGACCTTTATGGTGTTCCTGTTCTGTCGTTCGGTGATGTTGACGGTATTACCGATAGCCTGTTCACTGATTGCCGTAGTCTGGCAGATGGGCTTGCTGACGGTGCTGGGTTTTGGCATCGATCCGATGTCAATTCTGGTCCCGTTCTTAGTCTTTGCCATAGGCGTAAGTCACGGCGTACAGATGATTAACTCCACCGGTAAAAGGGTAGCTGCTGGCATGAATGCCAAAACTGCAGCCCAGGCCAGTTTCCGTAAACTGTTGATCCCAGGTGGCGTGGCGCTGTTATCTGATACGGTCGGTTTTCTGACGTTATTGATTATTGAAATCGGCGTGATCCGTGAGCTGGCCATTACTGCCAGTTTGGGTGTGGCGGTCATTATTCTGACTAACCTGATCCTGTTACCGGTGCTGATGTCTTTTGTACGCTTTAGTAAAGCCTATCAGGAGCGGGTAGCCAAGCCGAATGTGGCAGCAGATAAAGCCTGGTATGCGTTATCCGCCTTTGCCACGCGCCGTTACGCTGCGGTGATCCTGGCCTGTACGGCGTTATTGTTTGCTTATGGCTATTGGCAGAGCCAGCAACTGAAAATTGGTGATTTGCATGCCGGTGCGCCGGCGCTGCACGAAGACTCACGCTATAACCAGGATACTTTTTTAATCACTGACCGCTTTGCGATCTCAGTCGACTATATCAATGTGATGGTTGAGAGTATTCCCAGTGCCTGTACCCATCATGACATTATGGATCGTATCGATCAGTTCCAATGGCTGATGGAAAACGTACCAGGTGTGCAGTCGGCGGTATCCTTGCCGTCGGTATCAAAAGTGATTAACGCCGCCTATAACGAAGGCAACGCTAAATGGCGGGTATTACCACGTAATACGCAAAGTCTGGTGCAGGCGTCATCACGGGTTGAAACCAGCACCGGTTTATTGAATGCCGATTGCTCAGTGATGCCAGTGATGATTTTCCTCGAAGATCATAAAGCCGAAACCATAGAGCGGGTGGTTGCCGCAGCCAAGCAACATGGCGCTGAGCTGGGTGATGCGGATACCCGCTTTATGCTGGCAACCGGCCCGGCCGGTGTCATGGCTGCCACCAATGAAGCGGTAAGTGCCGCGCAGCAACCGATGATGTGGTACGTTTATGCGGCAGTTATTCTGCTGTGTTTACTGAGCTTCCGCTCGGTGCGCGCCACCGCTGCAGTCATTATTCCACTCTATGTGGTATCAGTGTTAGCCACAGCACTGATGACTAAGTTGCAGATTGGTTTGACAGTATCGACTTTGCCGGTTATCGCACTGGGTGTGGGTATTGGGGTGGATTACGGTATCTATATTCTGTCAACGATGAGCCAGCAGTTACGCGATGGTATGCCACTGCGTCAGGCCTACTTTGAGGCGTTAAAAGAGCGGGGCAGTGCGGTGTTGTTTACCGGTATCACACTAGCTATCGGTGTTAGTACCTGGGTATTTTCGGCGCTGAAATTCCAGGTGGATATGGGGATCCTGCTGACCTTTATGTTTATCGTTAATATGTTGGGGGCAATCGTCGTATTGCCGGCACTGGCGGCTTTCTTCTGGCGCAAAAATAATTAGCCCAACAGATAAAAAATATAATTATGCAGCTTAAACAATGAAAATGGCCGAAAGGCCATTTTCTATTTAAACAAGCTGAATATTCAGCCAGAAATGCCGGTAATTCAGTGGTATAACCAGCGTAAAAGCCACAAATATCGCTTCAAAAGCGCTACAATAGCTACTACACTGCGCAGCTTAAAGTATCCCCGTTAATTTTGTGGATCCTGCAATGTCGCAGTGATTGATAAAAGGATGCAATAATGGCAAAGATAGATGGTCTACCCTCAGTATTACTACAAAATGTCAGCAAACTGATCAAACAAAAAGTAAAAGAACAGGTTGAGTTAGTCGATAAATTTGCCCATACCCTGTATGGCAATATGTCGAGTGAAGATTTAGTGGGTCGTAATGACAGCGATCTGTACGGCGCAGCCTTAAGTTTGTGGCAAACCTTTAATCAACATGCCGAGCCAGCAGCTCGCATCCGGGTGTTTAACCCGGAAATTGCCCGTCACGGCTGGGAGTCAAAACACACCATTGTCGAAATGGTGGTGCAGGACATGCCGTTTCTGGTGGACTCAGTGCGAATGGCATTGAGCCGGCATAATATTGCATCTCATCTGTTACTGCATTATCCGCTGCAAACCAAACGTGATGCGGCGGGTAATATTACCGATTTTGCCAAGCTGGGCCGCTTAAGCGATGCCACCACACAGCAAACCGTGTTTCATATCGAAATTGATCGGATGACGGACAGTGAGGCCATTGCCGCATTAAAAGCCGAGTTGTTATCGGTGATGGAAGATGTCTCTCTGGCGGTTCAGGACTGGCAACCGGCGCGGCAGAAGCTGCTGGACGTGATCAAAGCCTTACCTAAGCATGCCGGTAAGGCATCAAAAGACGAGTTAACCGAGACCACAGAGTTTTTAAACTGGTTGGCCAAAGATAACTTTACGCTGTTAGGTTACCGCTCCTACGATATCAAGCCGGTAAAAGGCGATTATCAGATTGTCGGTGAACGTGATTCGGCCTTAGGCCTGATGCGCCGTTCAGAGCCGCGGGATCTGATGCTGTCTGAATTACCGGAGCGCGGCCGCCAGCAGGCACTGAACAGCTCGCTGTTAATTTTAACCAAAACCAATGCCAAATCCCGTGTACATCGCCCGGCCTATATCGATTATGTCGGTATTAAACGCTTCGACAAGAGTGGCAAAGTAGTGGGTGAAGATCGCTTTATCGGTCTGTACTCCTCCAGCTTGTATAACAATTCTGCGGCAGAAATCCCGTTGTTAAAGGGTAAGTTAAAGCAGGTGATGGAGCGCTCAGAATTTGCGGTCGGTACTCATGCCTATAAAGCCCTGCTGAATATTTTAGAAACCTATCCGCGGGATGAGCTGATCCAGGCTAATGTCGATGAGCTGCTGGATGTCAGCCGTGGCGTACTGCAAATGCAGGAACGTGATATGACGCGTTTATTTGTGCGTGAAGATACCTTTGGCCGTTTCGTCACGGCAATGGTGTATGTACCACGCGAGCGTTATAACACTCAGCTGCGAAAAGACACCCAGGCCATACTAGCACGTGCTTTAGGTTCAACCGAGCCGGTTGAATTTACCACTTATTTCTCTGAATCTGTGTTGGCCCGTACTCATTATCTGGTGCGGATCAACGATAGCCAAATTGAGTACAACGTGAAAGAAATCGAACGAAATCTGGTTGAAGCGGCCCGTACCTGGGAAGACAAACTGGAAGCTGCCCTGATCGGGGTTTATGGTGAAGCGCGCGGCCGTGAATTAAGCCGCAAGTACGTTAATGCGTTCCCGCGGGCGTACAAAGAAGATATGCTGCCCAATGACGCGCTGGTCGATATCGGTAAGCTGGAGTCATTATCCGCTGACCACAAGCTGGAGATGCTGTTCTACCGGCCACAGGAAGAAGGACGTGACAGTAAAGCAGTGCGTCTGAATCTGTTCCATAAAGACCAGCCGATCCATTTATCCGATGTGCTACCGATGTTGGAAAACTTTGGTCTGCGGGTAATTGGTGAAACGCCTTATGCGGTGAAGTGTCCGGATGGCTCGGTCAGCTGGATCCTGAACTTCGCGATGGAGCTAAATGGCGAGATCCCAACTGATTTTGCTGCTGCCTCACAAAGCTTTCAGGATTCTTTGACCAAGGTGTGGGCAGGCCAGCTGGAAGATGACGGCTTTAACCGCTTGATCCTTGGCGCCGGTTTAACTGGGCGCGAGGCCTCCATTTTACGTGCCTTTGCTAAATATAAACGCCAGATCGGTGGCACCTTTAGCCAAAGCTATGTCGAAAGCACTTTTGCCCGTTATGCCACCCTGGCTGGCTTGCTGGTGCAGCTGTTTAACGCCAAGTTTTCACCGTCACTGAAAACGACGGCTAAGCAGTTAGAAAAACTGACTGAACAAATTAATGAGCAGTTAGAGAACGTCGCTAATCTGGACGATGATCGGATTATCCGTCGCTTTGTCGATATGATTAATGCGACCTTAAGAACCAACTACTTCCAGAAAGCCGCAGATGGCGCTGACAAGCCGTATATCTCCTTCAAGATCAAACCTGATCTGATTCCGGATATGCCGCTCCCGATGCCGATGTTCGAGATTTTCGTGTACTCACCGCGGGTAGAAGGCGTGCATTTACGCTTTGGCAAGGTGGCTCGGGGTGGTTTACGTTGGTCCGATCGCCGCGAAGACTTCCGCACCGAAGTACTGGGCCTGGTAAAAGCACAGCAGGTGAAAAACACTGTTATCGTGCCATCAGGCGCGAAAGGCGGTTTTGTTTGTAAGAAATTACCGGAAACCGGTGGTCGCGAAGCCTTTATCAATGAAGGCAAAGAATGTTACCGCACCTTTATCCGTGGCTTACTGGATATCACCGACAATATTAAACAAGGCAGTATCGTACCGCCGGTTGACGTGGTGCGGTTAGACGAAGACGATCCTTACCTGGTAGTTGCTGCCGATAAGGGCACGGCTACCTTCTCCGATATTTCTAACGGGATTTCGGAAGAATACGGTTTCTGGTTGGGTGATGCCTTCGCATCAGGTGGCTCTAACGGCTATGACCATAAAAAGATGGGTATCACAGCCCGTGGTGGTTGGGAGGCAGTAAAACGCCATTTCCGCGAAATCGGTATCGATTGCCAGACTACTGATTTTACTTGCGTGGGTATCGGTGATATGGCGGGTGACGTCTTTGGTAACGGCATGTTGCTATCGAAGCACATCCGGTTACAGGCTGCCTTTAACCATATGCATATCTTTATCGACCCGAATCCGGATGCGGCAAAGACCTATAAAGAGCGTGAGCGTTTATTTAACTTACCAACTTCAACCTGGGATGATTTTGATAAGTCACTGATCTCTGAGGGTGGTGGTGTATTTGCCCGTAGTGCGAAATCGATTAAGTTAAGCCAGCAAATGAAAGATATGCTGGGCACGACCAAAGCCAGCATGACGCCAAACGAATTGATTCGTGAATGTCTGATGATGTCGGTGGATCTGATTTGGAACGGTGGTATCGGTACCTACGTTAAAGGTAGCAACGAAAGCCATGCGGAAGTTGGCGATCGTGGTTCAGAAGCCTTACGGGTCAATGGCCGTGAACTGCGGGCGAAGATTTTTGGTGAGGGCGGTAACCTGGGTTGTACCCAGCGAGGCCGGATTGAATTCGCAGCCAATGGCGGACGGATTAATACTGACTTCGTCGACAACGTTGGCGGCGTAACCTGCTCGGATAACGAAGTCAATATCAAGATCCTGCTAAACGCCTTAATGGCAGCCGGTGATCTGACGTTGAAACAGCGGAATACGTTACTCAACGATATGACGGACGACGTGGCCGCTATTGTTATCGGCGACTGTTACCGGCAGACTGAGAGCATCAGCTTGTCGTCCTTGCTGGGTTCAGAGCAGATCAAAGAATATACCCGCTTTATCCATGCTCTGGAGAAAGACGGGAAACTTAACCGTGAGTTGGAATTCCTGCCGTCAGACGATGAGTTAGCGGATCGGATGGCCAAAGGTATGGGCTTAACCCGACCTGAGCTGGCAATTTTAACCGCTTACGGCAAGATGGTGCTAAAAGAACGCTTG
Organism: Alishewanella sp. WH16-1; assembly: GCF_001441695.1. Lineage (NCBI taxonomy): Bacteria > Pseudomonadati > Pseudomonadota > Gammaproteobacteria > Alteromonadales > Alteromonadaceae > Alishewanella > Alishewanella sp. WH16-1. The sequence continues at coordinate 50,955 of NZ_LCWL01000024.1, forward strand.
GTGACGCCGGAAGTGTCGGATAATCCGTTCTTCCAAAAATTATTGACCGGTGCTTTCCCAGCGGTATTACAACAGAAGTTTGGCAAAGAAATTAGCCAGCACCCGCTGAAAGCGGAAATTATCGCCACCAAACTGGCGAATATGCTGGTTAACGAGATGGGCCCGAACTTCGTGCAGCGGATGTTTGAAGAAACCGGCGCCTCAGTGGCTGAAGTGGCGATTTGCTATGCCATAGTGCGTGAGTTGTTCGATCTGTCACACAACTGGAAGCAATTACAACAGCTGGATAATAAAGTCTCAGCCGCGCTGCAAAGCCGGGTGCTGTTCCAACTGCGCCGCACTATGCGTCGGGCTACCCGCTGGTTTGTACGTCACCGTGACAAGTCGCTGGACATTACCCAAACCGTAGATTTCTTCAAACCGGCGTACGAAGCGATTTGCCGCGATTTAACGCAGTATATTGCTGAGCGTGAAATGCAGGAACTGGCAGAAAAAGCACAGGAGCTGGTGGAGCAGGGTATTCCGGAGCAGGTAGCATCCTATGTCAGCCGGTTGAGTACAGTGTTCTCGGTGATGGATATCGCGCAGGTGGCAGATGCACAGCAAACACCATTGGCGATGGTCGCTGAAATTTACTTTAAATTAGGCGATAAACTGGAGCTACACTGGTTCCTGGAGCAAATTACCCGGCAGCCGGTCGCCAACCATTGGCAGGCTCTGGCGCGGGCATCGTATCGCGAAGAGCTGGATTGGCAGCAACGTGGTTTAACCTCAGTGGTAGTAAAAAGCTGCGGTACGGTGTGCAATGCTGAGGACATTATCAGCAACTGGCTGGAGCAGCACAGTGGTCTGGTAGAGCGGTGGCGCTTAATGTTGTCTGAGTTTAAGACGACGCAAAGCCATGAATTCGCTAAGTTCTCGGTTGCAATGCGTGAGCTGATGTTATTAAGTCAATCGGTCTGATGCTATTCATTAACTAGTAAAATCATTACAATACCCCGGTTCGCCGGGGTATTTTTTATTTTAGGATCCGTTATGTTTTATCCTCTTGCCAGAAAGGTGTTATTTAGTTGTGATGCTGAGCGCTCGCATGATTTTTCGCTTGGAAGTTTAAAACGTCTGGCGCATACACCACTGTCGGCGTTATGGCAGCAACAACTGCTGGCTAAGCCGAAAACCGTCGCTGGCATTCGCTTTGAAAACCCGGTTGGCTTAGCGGCTGGTTTGGATAAAAACGCTGACTGTATCGCCGCTTTTGCCCAGATGGGGTTTGGTTTCCTGGAAGTCGGTACTGTCACACCGCGGCCACAACAGGGTAATCCCAAACCGCGCATGTTCCGCTTACCGCAGGCGGAAGCCATTATTAACCGCATGGGTTTTAACAATAAAGGCGTGGATTATCTGGTTAATAACGTAAAGCATAGTCAGTTTAAAGGGGTGTTGGGTATCAACATCGGCAAGAACAAAGATACCCCAAACGAGCAGGGTAAAGATGACTATGTGCACTGTATGCGTAAAGTCTACCCCTATGCCAGTTATATCACAGTCAATATTTCTTCGCCCAATACGCCGGGATTGCGGGATCTACAGTTTGGTGAGGCCTTGTTTGATTTGCTGCAAAGCGTTAAGAATGAGCAGCTGGATTTGCAGGCGCAGTATGATAACTATGTGCCGATCTTTGTAAAAATTGCGCCAGATATGGACGCGGTAGCGGTAGAGCAGGTGGCCGAAACCCTGTTACGCAGCAAAATGGATGGTGCTATCGCGACTAACACCACGCTGGATCGTAGCCTGGTGGCCGGCCAGCGTTATAGCGATGAAGCTGGTGGTTTAAGTGGTAAACCGGTACAACAACGCAGTACCCAGGTATTAAGTCAGTTACGTCAGGCCGTCGGCCCGGCGTTTCCGATTATTGGTGTTGGCGGTATCCATGATGCGGCCTCTGCAGCAGAAAAATTGGCCGCGGGTGCTGATCTGTTACAACTGTATACGGGTTTTATTTACCGCGGGCCGGCGTTAATCAAAGAAATCGTCGAGTCCTTATAACGATCTGTTGCCGATCAGGGTTATTTAGACAGAATTATTCTTTAACTTTTTGATCGGCGTGCTATATTAGTGCTAATAAGTGCGTAGTCTGACCAGATAAAGGAGCACAATGTTAACGCCGTCAGAGCAATGGACCTGGCATTACTGCCCGCAAAAAGATCGTCTGTTGTTGGAAATAGATGACCAGTTGCAGTTTTGTTCCGACCTATCGGGCGCTAATCTGCATAGCCGGATCCAGCAGCAACCTTTTTCGCTAGAAGAGGCGGAAAGTTATTGGCGTTTTCATGATGCATTACTGCCGGTCATCAGCGACGATGCGCTGCGTCTGGAGTTGACTTTACATGCGCTGGCCAATCGCTACCGGCAACTGAGTGCCCATAAAAGCTGGTACTTTGCCACCCAACGCTCGCAAGACAGTGGTTTATATCAGTTGGTACAGTTGCAAGGTAAAGACACCATCACTGCTTTAGTTGTTGCTTCAGATCTGGAATGTGTCGAGTGCCTGTTGCTTGAGGCTGGCGAATCGCTCGCTGGTAAGTTGCTGGCACGCAGTACAGTAATCCGGGTATTACGAAACAGAGCAACACCTATCGAACAAGATGTCAATCTCGCCCGCACTGCCTGATTTTAAGGCCTGAATGCTAAGGATACAAAAATTACTGCAGCAGGCCTTTAGCCGCTCATCTGGCGCGCTAGCCTCGGGCAAACCCTTAGTCTCGAAAAAGCGACGGCTGCTGCTGGTTTTGCTGGCACTGTTTCATCTTTCTGGCTTGCTGTCATCATTGGATGCGCTGATGTCATCCCGCACAGCGCAGGGCAGTATTGCCTGGATTGTGTCGCTAAATACCTTTCCGTACGTGGCGGTGCCGGCTTATTGGATCTTTGGCCGCAGCAGGTTTCAGGGTTATATTATTTCCCGCCAGGCTACTGAACATGAACTTGTCAGTAAACATCAGCTTAAAGCATCGGGAGTAGAGCAATATATTCTGCAAAGTACCCGCGAACGCGGCAGTTTGCAGGCTGTTGAGCAGTTAGCGAAAATGCCGTTTTTGCGTGGAAATGCTGCTGAGTTGCTGATTGATGGTGAAGCGACTTTTGATAGTATTTTTGCTGGTATTGCCGCGGCACAGCATTATCTGTTAATCCAGTTTTATATCGTGCGCGACGATGAGCTGGGGCAACGCTTACAGCAGGCCCTGATTGACAAAGCGCAGCAGGGCGTTGCGGTCTATTTTCTGTACGATGAGATTGGTAGTTACCGTTTGTCTCAGGCCTACTTACGCCAGTTAACTGCTGCGGGCGTCGCTGTGCGGCCTTTTCATTCTACTAAGGGCCCGGGTAACCGCTTTCAGCTGAATTTTCGAAATCATCGCAAAATTGTCATTAGCGACGGCCAACATGGCTGGCTGGGTGGCCTGAACGTTGGCAATGAATATTTGGGGCAGGACCCGCGTTACGGTAATTGGCGTGACACCCATTTAAAATTGACGGGGCCGGCGGTATTAGCGTTGCAATTATCTTTTGTTGAAGACTGGTTCTGGAGCGCTGACACCGTGCCCGCCTTGCATTGGCAGGCTGAAGCGGCGGCGACTGACGATATTCCGGTGTTGATCTTACCCTCTGGTCCGGCCGATCGATTCGAAACTGCCAGCCTACTGATCCAGCATGCCTTGCACAGTGCCAGAGAGCGGATCTGGATTGCCAGCCCCTACTTTGTGCCAGACGAAGGCACCCTGGCGGCCCTTAAACTCGCTGCCCTGCGTGGGGTGGATGTGCGTATTCTGATCCCGGAGCAAACCGATAACCTGTTAGTGACGCAGGCGGCTTATGCCTTTATCGGGCCTTTATTAGATGCCGGTGTTAAAATCTATCGTTATCAGCAAGGCTTTTTACATGCAAAAAGCTTTCTGGTTGACGAGCGTCTTGCCGCCATCGGCACCGTAAATCTGGATAACCGCTCGTTTCGCTTAAATTTTGAAATTACCGCCTTGTTGCTGGATGAAGCCTTTACCCGGCAACTGGAGCAACAGTTTTTAGTCGATTTCAGTCAGTCGCGGCAAATGTCACTGTCTGAACTGGCATTGCGTCCCTGGTGGTTACGTGCTGTGTCGCGCGCCGCGCACCTCATGGCCCCGGTTTTATAGGAGATTCCGTTTTGACTGCACAAGTCAGCCCCTGGCAGCAGTTTTATCAGGCTTTACAACAGGCTATCCAGCAGCAGCAACTGGTCAAGCTGGTATTGAGTAAATATCAGGGTAGCGATAGCAGTCTGCAACGACTGGAAATTACACCAGTGCAATTAAAAGGCAGCTGGCAACTCAAGTTTTTATATCAGCATCAAACCAACCATATTACACAAAACTATGGCGCTGAGCCGGCGCTAGCCTTAATTGATAGCTTATTACAACAGGATTTTGCGCAGGCAAATTTACAGAGTAGTCAGCTGCAAGCCCAGCTAAGCCGTTCAAAAAAGGGGAAGTTTCTGCTGAATTTGAAGCGCCAGGCAATCGCACCTGTCGTCGCCAGTGCGCATAACCGTGATAAACAACGCTATGTTGAACAGAGCCGGCCATTTTTACAGGCGTTGGGGGTTACCGATGCACGTGGGCAAATTATTCCTGCGATGTCGAATAAGTGGAAGCAGATCAATAAATTTATTGAAATTCTATCCGGTGCGGTAAAAGACAGTGGCTTACTGCAGCGTGGCACTTTGCACGTTGCTGATTTTGGCTCGGGTAAAGCTTATCTGACCTTTGCGATGCACGACTATTTTTGTCATACCCTGGGGATGCAGGCCCAGGTGACCGGAGTTGAACTACGACTAAACCTGGTTGATTTATGCAATAACACTGCCCGGCAGCTGCAACTAAGCGGCCTGCAATTTGCTCAGGGTGATGTAAAGCATTTTCAGGCACAGGGTATTAATGTGATGGTGGCGTTACATGCCTGTGATACCGCGACAGATTATGCCATTCATATGGGGATCCGCACTGGCGCCGAAATTATTATGTGTTCGCCTTGCTGTCACAAAGAAGTTCGGCCACAAGTCAGATTACCGCTGGTGTTAGCGCCAATGCTGCAACATGGCATCCATCTGGGGCAGGAAGCCGAGATGCTAACCGATAGCTTACGCGCCTTACTGCTCGATGCGCATGGTTACGACACTAAGGTATTTGAGTTTATTTCGCTGGAGCACACCAGCAAAAACAAAATGATCCTGGCAACGAAGCGGCAACAGCCAAAAGATAACACTGCAGTACTGGCACAAATTGCCGAATTAAAGCAATTTTACGGTGTAAAACAGCAATGCCTGGAGCAGCTGTTAGCCGCAAGTGCCACTGCGATATAAGTGCCGCTGCGATATAAATGAGAGGCGACATTGCTGCTAATGCAGCAATGTCGGTGCCGCCCTTTATTAGCGCAGCGCCTCCACCAGCTGTTTTACTGCCTTAAGCTGTGGGCCGTCGATAGTGGCATAATGTTCGCCACTGTAACCCCACCAATCCCAGCAACCATTCGGGTTAAAGGGCGCCATCGCGCTTTTCTCAACTTGTGGATACAAAATGACCAGCTGATTGGTATCGGCGTACTCGTTCAGACCAGTGTGACGGATATAGGCATCGCCGACCTGACTGACATCCTGCTTACAACCATGAAAACTGATATGGAGCCGGCATGCAGCGCCACTAGCGCAGCTTTCAGGGATGTACAGATAACCCTCAGCAGCCAGTTCACCTGCCGCTGCCGGTGCCAGTTGATGCTGTTGCAGTTTTACTAATTGCCCGCTGGCTTGGCTGGCTGGCGGTTTTATCGCGCCCAATAAATGGCTTAGCAACTGGCCACTGGCATCATAATTACAGCTGGCGATAAAAGGTGACTCAGATTTATCACAGGCAGTGAAGCCGGCCTGCTTAGTCGGAAAGTGATGCGCAAAAGGCTGATCATTAATAAAGCGCAGCGCTTCTTTAGGTATCCATTGCTGATACTGCTGATAAAGCGCGGTGCTGACTTGTGGCAATACTGTCGCATCGGCAGAGCCGCTAAACAGCCAGACTTTACTGTCAGCAAGTGCCGTGGCCGGTGCCAGCTTACCAGCGGCTTGTTGTGTCGCAAGGTACTGATTAATTGCCGGCAGATCCGGAGTTGCGGTGGGCTGATTCATACAGTTGCCAAGCGCCTGCATTAAATCGTTTTTCGCACAATACACCGGCCCTGCCGCCAGGATAGCGGCGCCTTTCACCTCATTAGCGAACGCCAGATGAAATTGCGCCGCGAAGTAACCACCGGAAGACAAACCCGATACGGTCAGATGGGGTGCCAGTTGCAGCTTGGGCAGGCTCGTTTCATCCTCTTTAGCAAGTAGCGGATGAGTAAGCAATGAGCCAGATATCGCTGCAACCATAATACTGCTCAGGGTTAGGCTGGTTTTAAACATAGTTACTCCGCGCAATAACAGATCTTAATCAGGCCAGCATAGCGGACCTTATGTTGTTGGCAATAGCGCTTTAGTACAGTCAGGGGTTTTGTTGCTGCAGATATTCCAGATAACGCTCGGTCGATCGGGTATTGGCAACTTGCTGCCAGAGGTTTTGGGCTACATCTGGCTGTGCCTTAAAAAAGGCGTTACTTAACATCAAATAGCCTACCGAGCGATGTACCGGCTGCGGATGAAACAATACCGGTCTTTGCTGCAATTCTGCCGGCTGTACCGGCTGATCATTAAACTGGCACAGTACCGTTGTTGCATCAACCCGACCCGAGCTAACTAAATCCAGGGCGTGATTGATTGAATCAGCATGAACTTGCACACTTTTTGCCGGCAGGGGGATGGGGCGATAACCAAGTGGGCGGGCGATAGTAAATTCGCCGCCGTTGGCCAGTTTATCCGGCAAGGCACTTTGCGGGTGATAGGCCAGGCACAGGCTAAAACTACTCATCGCAAACCGCGGATCAGCTTCACCAGAAGCCGTGCGGGGCATTTGCATATAATGTTCACGATCGGCGGAGTATTCGGCAACCAGCGCATCGATGCTATTATCTTCGAGCTGTTGCAGGCAGCGTAACCAGGGTTGGCGGATCAACTCCAGTTGCAGATTGCTCGCCGCGGCTGCTGCCCTTAAATGCTCAATCGCAGCCCCGGGCGGATCGGCTGGTACCAGGCCATGACCGCTGTAAAAAGGCAACAGTGGCTTGTCTTCGTAACAAAATCGCAGGCGAGTTTCGGTGGCCTGCACTGGCAATGCTGTCAACGCCGTCAACACGATGAACAGCAACAGCGGCCGTTTTAACATAGCAAGATAAACTTCATTGATACTCCGCAACACGGCGCATAATCTGCGCGAAACAGCTTAAGTATAGTCGGCTCACTGCGCTTTTGCCGCTTCTATTACCAGAGCCTTGCCACGCCCCCGCGGATCGGACACCGCCGTGGTGCCAGCTTTATTGATAAGGATCAGCTGGATATCACCTAAATCCCAATTCGGTGTATGCAACTGATAGCCTTTTTGCGTGAGCTCAGCTTGCGTTTGGGCATTGAGTGTTTGATAGGGCTCCAACCGGATCTGATCCTGCGGTAATAACTGGTGATGAAAGCGCGCAGCGGCCACCGCTTGTTGCGGTGTCATTTGAAAATCATACAAATTATTTATTACCTGAAAGATACTGGTAAAAATCGTTGAGCCACCTGGGGTGCCGATTACCAGCGCAGGCTGCTGATCTTTTAAAATAATAGTCGGCGTCATTGAGGATAGCATGCGTTTACCTGGTGCAATGGCATTGGCGTCACTGCCAACCACACCAAAGGCATTGGGTACACCCGCCTTGGCTGAGAAATCATCCATTTCATTATTAAGTAAAAAACCAGCGCCCCGGACGACGACGCCACTGCCATAATCCAGATTCAGGGTATAAGTATTGGCAACGGCGTTACCCGCGGCATCGACAATCGAAAAATGCGTTGTTTGTTCAGATTCCAGGCCAGGTTTAATCGCTGCTGTGGCTGAGATACTGTCCGGGTTGATTTCTTTTGCCCGCTTGGCTAAGTAGTCAGGGGCCAATAATTGCTGGACTGGGACTTCGGTAAAGGTTGGGTCGCCTAAATAATCCGCCCGATCGGCGAATACCCGCTTGGCAATCTCAGCCATCAGGTGCACGTATTGCGCAGAATTATGGCTTACACCACGAAAATGTTGCTGATTTAATTCTTTCAGTGTGAGCAGTTGTTGTAACGCAATACCACCTGAGCTGGGCGGCGGCGCTGTCAGTAGCTGCATATCACGCCAGTTTGTTAATAAGGGCGTGCGCCAGACAGCTTGATAAGCAGCCAGATCTTCAGCACTGATCAGGCCGCCGCCACGCTGCATTTCTGTGACGATCAGGGCTGCGGTTTTGCCCTGATAAAAATCGGCCGGACCCTCTGCCGCAATGCGTTTTAGGGTTGCGGCCAGCTCAGGCTGCACAAAACGCTCACCAGCACGCATGTGACCGAAGTAGTCAATAAAGTTGGTTTTGCCGGCAAAGCGTTGCAGCATATCGCCTTCGTATAAATAGGCTTTCTCTGGCACGATAAAACCGTACTCTGCCAGCTGGATTGCCGGTGCCAGCAGCTCAGCCCAGCTTTTGCTACCAAATAACTGATGTAACTGCCACATACCCATTACTGTACCGGGAACTCCGGAGGCCTGATGCCCGATAAGACTTAGACCCGCAACGACTTCACCCTCCGCGTTCAAGTACATATCGCGGTGTGCTTTGGCCGGTGCCGTTTCCCGGTAATCCAGAAAGTAGGCTTTGCCATTAAACCACAGGGTAGCAAAGCCACCACCACCCAAATTGCCGGCCTCGGGGTAGGTTACAGCCAGCGTAAAAGCGGTGGCGATTGCCGCATCGACGGCATTACCCCCTTGTGTCAGGATCTGAGCCGCCACCTCAGCGCCATAGCTATCGGGGCTGGCAACAGCGGCAGCCCTTGGCGCCTGGGTCTCTGCTGCGGCGAACAGGGTGTGAGGTATGGCGATAAACAACAACAGGACACTGAGGCCAGATGACTTTAGAAATGACATAACACGCGCTCCGCAACAAACTATGCTGCAGACCTTAGCATTTAGCGGCTGGAAAGAAAATATTGAAAAAAAAGGCGCCACAGGGAGAGGCGCCAAAGCGTCAGGTTTACGCTGGATAACAGTACGTATAACAACGACGTTAGTTTAACGAACTGTGCTGCCGTACTATTGATCTACCGCAAGAAAAGGGCGAACAGCCGGAATAAGTTGCCCGCAGCGTAAATATATCTTACAACTGAAAGCACAGCTTACCCGGATTAGGATAACTCAGATGAAAACTATGCCCCGCCTGTTAGCGTTACTCTGTTTCACACCTTTATTGTCACTTGCTGCCGCCCCCAGTGGCATCGTAATCCATGGCGGTGCTGGCACTATCAACAAAGCGCAGCTTACCGATACCCAGCGCCAGGCCTATGAGGCAACCTTAAAGCATGCCGCGGAACAGGGTTATGCTGTGTTGCAACAAGGTGGCAGCAGTCTGGATGCGGTGACCCGTGCCGTGATGATCCTGGAAGATTCGCCGCTGTTCAATGCCGGCAAGGGCGCGGTTTATACCTATGATGAAAGCCATGAGTTAGATGCCTCTATTATGCAGGGCCAAGACCGGCAAGCCGGCGCTATTGCCGGTGTCAGTACCATCAAAAACCCGATTTTACTGGCGCGGGCAGTGATGGAGCAATCCGAGCATGTGATGCTCGCCGGTGCCGGCGCTGAGGCCTTCGCCGATACCCTGCAGCTGGAGCGGGTACCGAACAGCTATTACAACACTGAATTTCGCTATGAGGCATTAAAACGCGCCAAACAAGCACTGCAGCCGCAGCCACATCAGGCGGCCGTTCCCTTTGACCCTGCCTGGCGTATGGGTACCGTTGGCGCCGTAGCCATTGATAAGGCCGGTAACCTGGCCGCCGCGACCTCAACCGGTGGCATGACTGCCAAGCGCTATGGCCGGATTGGTGATGCGCCGGTAATTGGTGCCGGAAATTTTGCTGACAACCAAAGCTGTGCAGTCTCCGCCACCGGCCATGGTGAGTACTTTATCCGTTATCAGGTGGCTTCTGATATTTGCGCCAGAGTGAAGTATCAAGGCAAAACGGCCAGTGCGGCGGCAACGGAAGTGATGGCTGAGCTGGCACAAGTCGGTGGCACTGGTGGCGTAATTGTAGTGGATCCGCAAGGGCGCTTAAGCTGGGCCTTTAATACCGAGGGTATGTACCGGGCGATGCTGGGCGAGACGACACCACTTAAAGTTGAGATTTTTCAAGCCGAATAACGCGTGAATAACAGGCAAAGCAGGAGTTCATCGTCTAACCTTAAGCATGTGGATCGCCTTTTTCTGTTTCAGCAGTAAAGCGGCGCCCGATAATTCGTATGAGTAATTGAGGGGGGATGCATGGACTTACTAAAAGTTGCCGATTATATGAATCGCCACCCGGTGACCTTTGATGCTGATATGCCAGTGGAGATGGCAGTGGACAGATTAATCAAAGGCCGGCAAACCGGTGGCCCGGTGATAGATGCGCAGCGCAAAATTATAGGTTTTATCTCGGAGCAGGATTGCCTGGCACGGATGCTGATGTCGACTTATCATGACCAGCAGGCCGCGCGGGTCAGTGATGTGATGCGCACCGAGGTGCTGACGGTAAAAGAGTACGATGGCATTATCGATCTGGCGCAAACTATGTTAAAAGCCAAACCCAAGCTCTATCCGGTGGTTGATGATAACGGTCATCTGCTGGGAATTATTACCCGCTCTGATGTGTTAGGCGCCATAGATAAAGAACTACACTCGCACTATAGCAAAGCGGGTTAGCGTAAAGCAGGCTAGCGGTCAAGCGGAGCAGGACGCAAGAAAGCTGGCGCTAAGGCTGCAGTGGCGTTGCACTCCTAACCCCTAACTTGGTAGCATTGCGCCCTCTGAAAGCTGAGGGCGCTAACTTGTCTGTTGAAACACCATCCACTGTCTCCACCTTGTCGGCCCAAATCGGTCAGTGTCTGCTGCAAGATCAATTCCGGCTACGCCGTAAACTGGCCCAGCTAAAACAGCTGCCACCAGAGCAAGCTGCGGCGCAACTGAGCAAACTTGAAGCGCAAATCGCTCAGTCCTCAGCGCTACGAGCGGCCAGGCTCTCTGCCATGCCGACGTTAAGCTATCCGGCTGAGCTGCCGGTAGTGGCAAAAAAAGACGAAATTAAAGCCGCTATTGCCGCCCATCAGGTGGTGATTATTGCCGGCGAAACCGGTTCTGGTAAAACCACGCAAATTCCGAAAATCTGTCTGGAGCTGGGGCGGGGTGTCGCCGGCACTATTGGTCATACCCAGCCCAGACGTTTGGCAGCGCGCAGTGTCTGTGCCCGCCTGGCGGAAGAGCTGCAATGCCAGGTTGGTCAGCAAATTGGCTATAAAATTCGCTTTGGTGATCATACTAATCAGCAAACGCTGGTCAAATTGATGACCGACGGCATCTTGCTAACCGAAATGCAGCAAGACCGCTTTTTAAATCAGTACGACACCATCATTATCGATGAAGCGCACGAGCGCAGCCTGAATATCGACTTTCTGCTGGGCTACTTAAAGCAGTTATTACCACGCCGCCCGGATCTGAAGCTGATTATTACTTCAGCCACCATCGATCCTGAGCGTTTTTCCCGGCATTTTTTCGATGCCCCCATTATTGAAGTCTCAGGCCGCACCTATCCGGTAGAAGTCCGTTACCGGCCTTTTACCGAGCAGGATGATAAAGATGGCGACCAGCTGCAGGGTATTTTTGATGCGGTAGAAGAGCTGTATCGCGAGCCGCCGGGCGATATTCTGATTTTCTTAAACGGTGAGCGGGAAATTCGTGATACCGCTGATGCGCTGGAAAAACTGAAGCTGCCGCATACCGAAGTGCTACCCTTGTATGCACGCTTAAGTGCAGCAGAGCAAAACCGCATTTTTCAGACGCATGCCGGGCGGCGGATTATTTTATCGACCAACGTCGCCGAAACCTCGCTTACTGTGCCGGGCATTCGCTATGTGATCGATCCGGGCACGGCGCGTATTTCGCGATACAGTTATCGCTCTAAGGTGCAGCAACTGCCGATTGAAGCCATTAGTCAGGCCAGCGCCAATCAGCGTAAAGGTCGCTGCGGCCGGGTCGCGGCGGGGATCTGTATCCGGCTTTACAGCGAAGAGGACTTTTTAGGCCGGCCGGAGTTTACCGATCCGGAAATTCTGCGCACTAACCTGGCGTCAGTCATTATGCAGATGCTGGCACTGGGACTGGGTGATATCGAAGCCTTTCCATTTTTGCAAAAACCAGACAGCCGCTTTGTTAACGACGGTATCAAGCTACTGGAAGAGCTGGGCGCGATCCCACAGCAACGTAGCAAGCAACAGCTCAGTTTAACGCCATTAGGCAAAACGCTGGCGCGTTTACCGATCGACCCCAGGCTGGCAAGGATGGTGCTGGCAGCAAGCGAGCAGGGCGCCTTACAGCAAGTATTGGTGATTGTTGCAGCCTTATCCATTCAGGATCCGCGCGAGCGGCCGCTGGATAAGCAACAAAAAGCCGATGAGCTGCATGGCCGCTTTGCGGATCCGGATTCCGATTTTAGCAGCTGGTTAAAGCTTTGGGATTACCTGCAACAGCAGCAGGAGGCGCTGAGCAATAACCAGTTTCGCCGGCTGTGTAAGCAAGAGCTGCTAAACTACTTACGGGTACGGGAGTGGCAGGATCTGGTGGCGCAGCTGACTCAGGTCGCGCAGGAGCAACAGCTTAGCTTTAACGCCAATCCGCCAGGCTATCAGGCTATTCACAGCGCCATTTTAACCGGCTTGCTGGGGCAAATCGGCAGTAAAGACAGCGATGCCGACTATCTGGGACCACGGCAAACCCGCTTTTATGTGTTTCCCGGCAGCCATCTGTTTAAGCGTAAACCGAAATGGATTATGGCGGCCGAATGGGTTGAAACCAGCCGCTTGTATGCGCGTACAGTAGCGAGAATTGAACCGGAATGGATTGAGCCGTTGGCGGCGCATCTGGTCAATCGCAGCTACAGTGAACCACATTGGGAAAAGAAAAAAGGCGCTGTGGTCGCTTATGAGCAGGTCGCGCTGTACGGCGTGATTATCGTCGGTAAAAGACCGGTGCTGTATAGCCGGATTGACGAGGCGGTATCACACCAGCTGTTTATCCGCGAAGCCCTGGTCAATGGCGAACTGGGCTTAAATGAAGCCTTTTTACGTTACAACCAGCAACAAATCAGTAAGGTTCAGGAGCTGGAAGAAAAATCCCGCCGCCGCGATATTCTGGTAGACGAAGATGCGCTGGCCGCGTTTTACGCCGAACGAATTCCGCAGTGGGCGAATAACCGCATCGACTTTAGCAAATGGTGGAAAAAAGCCCGCCAGACGCAGCCTGAGTTACTGAATTTCGACCCAGAGCTGTTGTATCAGCGCGATGCCTCTGATATCAGTGCCGAGCGCTTCCCGGAAAGCTGGCGCCAGGGCAATTTAACGCTGCCGCTGGAGTATCATTTTGCCCCCGGTGAGCTGGATGATGGCGTCAGTGTGTTGATCCCACTGGCACTATTAAACCAGGTCGAAGAGCAGGGTTTTGACTGGCAGATCCCGGCGCTGCGCCATGAGCTGCTAGTAGCGCTGATTAAATCGCTGCCTAAGCAATACCGGCGCAACTTTGTCCCGGCGCCGAATTATGCTGATGCGTTAATGCAAAGCCTGACCCCCTTTAGCGAGCCACTGCTGACTGCGATTAGCAGCAAGTTAAAGCGGATGTCAGGCATAACTATCCCCGACGATGCCTGGCAGTTAACAGAGCTGCCGGCGCACCTAAAAATAAATTTTAAAATTGTCGATGAGCGTAAGTTGGTGGCGCAGGGGCGCTCTCTGGCGCTACTGAAACAGCAATTACAGGGCGCAGTGCAGCAAAGCCTGAGTGAAGTGGCTGAGCAGGGTATTGAGCAGGAGCAACTGACCGAATGGAGTTTTGGCGAGTTGCCCAAAGAGTATATTAAGCTACAGGCCGGCTTTGAAATTAAAGCTTTTCCGGCGCTGGTCGACGCCGGTCAGAGCGTTGCCATTAAGCTGCTGGATAATCCACTGCGGGCAGAGCAGGAGCATATTAAGGGGTTGCGCCGCTTAGTGCTGCTGAATGTGCCCTCACCGGTGAAATATCTGCAGGAGTCGTTACCGAACAAAGCCAAGCTCGGCCTGTACTTTAACCCCTTTGGTAAGGTGCTGGAGCTGATCGATGATTGTATCGCCGCCGCAACAGATGCCTTGATCCGCCAGCAATTACCGGTGCAGGACAAAACCGCCTTTGAGCGGTTACGCGAAACGCTACGCGCTGAGCTGAATGAGCGGGTACGGCAGATCGCATTGCAGGTGGAACAAATTTTAACGGTCTATCACGATATTCAAAAACGCTTAAAAGGTAAGGTGGATCTGGCACACTTTCAGGCGCAGGCCGATATTAAACAGCAGTTAGAGCAGCTGATTTTTAAAGGCTTTGTCAGTCAACATGGTGCAGCAAGACTGGATGACTTAAAACGTTACTTGCAGGCAATGTTAAAGCGGCTGGAAAAGCTCCCGGTCGATCCGAACCGCGACCGTTTATTGATGCACGAGTATCAAAAAGCTGAACAGGCTTACCAGAATTTACTCGGTAAATATGCCGGTCAGGCCATCCCCGAGCCGGTCAGCCAGATCCGCTGGATGCTGGAAGAGCTCAAGGTGTCACAACATGCGCAGCAGTTGGGTACCCCTTATCCGATTTCGGTAAAGCGAATTTTGCATGCGGTGCAGGAGCTTAAATAATAAACTTGCGTCGTTGCCACAGCTTGCTAAGATGATGCAAAGCGTAGCGAAGGAGTTGTATATGCCACAGAGGAATGATCACCGCCATTTTTACCGTATGATGGTTAATGCGGAAGTTAAATTGATGATCAACGACCCGGAGGCGGCGCGGGTATTAGATGGAGTGTGCCGTGATCTTAGCGCCTCAGGTATGGCGGTAGAAGTCGATGAACCGCTGGAGGTGGGCACCTTAATCCGCGTACGTTTAGAATCGCCGGATGCCAGCGTGGCACCCTTAGATGCCACTGCTAAGGTGATGCGCTGCAGTCAGGAAAATGAAGACTGCTATCAGCTTGGGCTGGCGTTTCTGGAGTTGAATTAGGCTTAAGCAGCGGAATGACGGCCAAAGCGGCAGTCATCCTGCGATAACTTAATAGATTTTGCAGATCAAACCTTTCAGATAATAGCCTTCGGGGTAGAAACTGGCGACCGGATGATCGCTGTCTTGCTGTAAGCGTTCAATAAACAAGCAATCCCGTTTCGCATCCAGTGCCGCATCGGCGACCACCTTCTGGAACAAGCTCTCTTCCATTAAGCCTGAGCAAGAAAAAGTAAACAACAGACCACCTGGTTTTACCAGCTGCATCGCCACCCGGTTAATATCTTTGTAGCCACGACAGGCACTGTTAAGCTGGGCTTTGTTGTCCGCGAACTTCGGCGGGTCCAGTACCACGATATCAAAGGTTTTGCCTTGCTCCTGATACTGACGCAGCAGTTTAAACACATCGGCTTTTTGATTGCTCAGTTTGCTAAGATCTAACCGATTAAGTTCGGCATTACGCGCCGCGGTTTCTAGTGCCAGCTCAGACAGATCGACATTGGTCACCTGTTTAGCACCGCCCATTAAGGCTGCCACGCCAAAGGTACCGGTATAGCTAAAGCAATTTAAAATCTCGGCGTCGCTGGCAAAACGGCGCAGCGCCGCCCGGTTTACCCGCTGATCCAGATAAAAACCGGTTTTATGGCCGTTAACTACATCAACGACCAAGGTCATACCGTGCTCTTTAATCAACACCTCACCACTGTCACGTGGTAAATGTAGCCAGCCGGTTACCAGCGGCAGGCCTTCTTTTTTGCGCACATCCACATCGGAGCGCTCGTAAATACTGTGCTTTGGGAACACCTCCAGCAGAGCAGCGACCAGTTGTTTACGCTTGGCATCGGCACCGGCAGAGAGTAGCTGCACTACCAACACATCCTGATATTTATCAATAGTGATACCCGGCAGACCATCCGATTCAGCAGCCACTACCCGTAGCCCATTCGTCTCTTCAGTATTAAACAGGCTCTGCCGCAGTTGCCAGGCGCGCTGCAGACGTTGCTTAAAAAACGCCTGATCGATTTGCTCGTGCTGTTGAAAGCTCCAGATCCGCGCGCGAATTTGCGATGCAGGTGAGTAAGCGGCCCAGGCCAGCCATTCGCCTTTGCTACTGAGTACAGCGACGGTATCACCGCGATTCGGCGTATTATGGACTTTGGCGATGGCGTTAGAAAAAATCCAGGGGTGCTTACGATTGAGGGCTTTTTCGCGGCCTTCAGCCAGGATCACGGCCGGCACGGTGCTACTGTTGTTCATATTGGTTACTTCGCTATGCTAGACTAAAGGCCGTATTTTAGAGAAGTGGCCGGCAAAGCTAAAGTGAAATCGCTGCTCTAACGCGAGCTTAGCCAAATCTGCCGGTCGATTAAGGATCCTTATGGCTACTACGCTCCCTACCATTATGCAGGCAGTGTGTGTTGACTCGCCTGGCCGCGATAGTCAGCTGCGCTGGCAGGACTGCGCGCTACCAAAACTGAAACCGGGTGAAGTGCTGCTAAAAGTGGCGGCTTTTGGTATCAACCGTGCCGATTTGATGCAGCGTCAGGGGTTGTATCCGCCACCACCAGGCGATAGTACAATTCTGGGGCTAGAAGCTGCTGGTATTGTTGTCGCCGTGGCGGACGACAGTTTAAGTCCGTTAATTGGCCAAGCGCTATTTGGCTTAGTGAATGGCGGTGGTTATGCAGAGTATGTCGCCATACCGGCAACACAAGCAATGGCGGTGCCAGAGGGCTGGTCACTGCAACAAGCTGCGGCCACGGCAGAAACGTTTTTAACTGCGTATCAGTTATTATTTTTACTCGGTGAGGCAACTGAAGGCCAAAGGTTATTAATCCATGCCGGTGCCAGTGGGGTTGGCACTTCAGCTATTCAATTGGCAAAAGCCAGGCAGTTACAGATTGCCGTGACGGTAGGCACTGCTGATAAAGCGGCATTTTGCCGGCAGCTGGGCGCTGACATCGCTATTAATTACCGTGAGCAAGACTTTAGCGAGGTGTTGGCAGCCGCCTGGCCAGAGGGTGTGGCGCTGGTTTTGGATCCGGTTGCCGGCAGTTATCTGAACAGTGAGGCCAGTGTGTTGGCCGTTGACGGTAAGATTATTATTTATGCGATGATGGGGGGGCGAAAAATCCCGGAGTTTGACCTGAGTTTATTATTTAAAAAACGTGGTCAGCTGCTATGCTCAACGCTACGTAATAGAGATGCGGCTTACAAAGCTGAACTAACACGCCGCTTTCACGCTGATTTTGCAGCAGATTTAGCCGCTAAATCCATCGAGCCGGTGATCGCCGCAGTATTTAGCCGCGAAGAAGTTGAACAAGCACATCAGTTATTAGCCAGTAATCAAACCATTGGTAAGTTACTGGTTACGCTGGAATAGTCCTAAGGTTAATAAAGAGGAAGTTGAGCGGGATGTCACTGAGTTTTGGAAAAGCGGCCTACGCTAAAGTGATTCAACGTCTGATAGAGCGCATTTATCATCAGAGTCCGTTGCAGGATTCTATTTATGAACAGGCCATCAAGTGGTTCGACGAAAAAGACTATCGGGATCAAAAAGCGACTGAGTTAGAGCAACAACTGTTTTTATTTGAGAACCGGCAACAACAATCTAAAAAAGGTGATCAGGCAGCAGTGGCCCGTAACCTGAAACAAGCGGAAGAACAGCATAAGACCTTTAGTGAGGAAATCGAAGAAGCGCGGTTTCAGCGCTATAGTGAATTGCAGTCGTTGTGCCGGGATATATTGTCACTGTGTCAGGGCGAGAACTTTGTTGATACCAACAATGCCTCAGCCAAGATGTTGGGAACGATTCAGCTAATTTGTCCAACCCGTCGCCGCCATATTGCCCGCGAAAACCAAAAAGCCCGCCACTTATACAAAGCGGTGTTAAGTATTCGCTTGCTGGATCGCTTATTAATGGACGGTTTGATTGACCACCCCTTTATTCTGGAGCGCTATGAAGCCGGTAAAAGCGTACCTTACAGTGACGAAACGGAATATCACCCTTATCGGGATGATATCCAAATCCCGGTTCTGATGGCGGCTATTCTGCAGGATATCGGTCGCTGTCATCCGATTTGTCAGGGCATTTTAAAAGGGGCTGATGGTAGCTTCGATGAGTTTCGTGAGTTAGATGCGGAAGAACGTAACACCTTTTTGCAAACCAGCTATACCGAGACGTTAAACTACGTGCAGGACGCGTTAACGGTAGGTCGCTATACCGGCCGTAGTAAAGAAGAGCGAGATCGCTTTGTGCAGGGCGAGATTGAAAAACGTGAGCTGATACAACTGCTGTTAAAACAAGCCGTCCGGCCACAGGATGTGCTGGGCAGTATCTTGCGTATCCCACAAATCTATACCGGTATGGTGCTGTCTACCCGCAGCAGTTACAACTATGAAGACTTACCAAAAGCGGCGCTGGCGCTGGAGAAAAGCGCTGAGCTGGGTAAGCTCAGTAAAAACAGTGTCGCCGCTTTTTTAAGGATCGTCGGGATGTTTCCGCAAGGCTATGGCATTACCTATATCCCGAAAGACTCCGATGGTAATGATATGGAGCGCTACGAGTACGCTATCGTCACCGGCCTTTATCCACCGGATTTTCGCACGCCAATTTGCCGCATGGTGACCTATAGTCTGACTTATCAGGCGTCGGCGCGCGGCTGTATTGTTAGTGCGGAAAACAATTTGTATTTTGCCCAAGGCCGCAAAAAGCTTGAAGTGGTGCCAGAAGAGCGGTTACTGGATATTTTGCGTAAGCTGGTTTACAACTTTGAAGAACGGATGGCATCGCCGTTATTACCGCGTTGCTGGCATCCGGATG
Source organism: Alishewanella sp. WH16-1 (assembly GCF_001441695.1). Lineage (NCBI taxonomy): Bacteria > Pseudomonadati > Pseudomonadota > Gammaproteobacteria > Alteromonadales > Alteromonadaceae > Alishewanella > Alishewanella sp. WH16-1. The sequence continues at coordinate 70,063 of NZ_LCWL01000024.1, forward strand.
ATTACTTTTTAAATCAGAAGAATCAGAATCTTTGGAATAAAGCGGTGGTGAGTCAAAACTAAGTATTGGCACACCCGGCTTAATGGCCGGGTGTTTGCTGACTAGCGTTGGCAGCGCGCTCCAGGGTACTGTCGCTATCTGAGTGCAGATTGTCAGTAGGGGCTGCCGTTGTCGTAGTGTTGTGTCGGGTTTCAGTTGTCGCTGTGGTAGTAGTATCAGTGCTAACCCCGCTAACTAGCTCAGTATCTAGCTCAGTATCGTTTGGGTTTGTGCTGCTGTCCGCTGTGATCGCGTCATTGTCACTCAAGCTTGCATTATCGCCAGCAAGTGTACTCTCACTTTGCGCGGTAGCAGCTTCTGCTAGGGGCTCATCTTGCATCTGCTCTTTCACTAATTGCTCATCTACCCGCGGATCCAAGGCTGCAGCCAGCGGAGACGATACCAGATCACCGGAAGCCAACTGGTAGTCCGAAGGTTGCTGTTCAGCCAGCAACCGCCGCGCCATTTTCTGGGTATAGTTAACCCGGGCTAACCGTAAGAACAGGATCAGACAACACACCGCCATATAACCATACAACATGGCGTTGCCGAGCATTTGCATCACAAAAGAGGCCAGCAATGGCCCCAGCGTCGCGCCAATACCAAAGGTCAGTAAGATCGTTGCGGATAACGCGACCCGGTCTTGTTGTTCAATATTTTGATTCGCCAGCGCGGTTGCCAGCGGATACAGCGTAAACGCCAGGATACCGAAACAGAAAGTGGCTACCAGCAAGGCGATACCTTTTAATGGTAGCAGTGCAATCGCCAATACCAAAATACCGAGCAGGGCGCTGTTAAAGCGCAGTAAACGGCTACGCGGAATGCGATCGGAAAGTTTGCCCATTGGCCACTGTGCCAGTAATCCGGCCAGAATCGTTGCTGACATAAAGCTGGCAACTTCGGCTGTGCCCATACCTAAACCGGCTGCAAAGGCGGGGGCTAAGCCATAAAACGAGCCGGAAATGCCACCGGCAATTAAAATGGTGGTGAGTGATTGCGGCACCTTGCGCCAGAACGGCAAAATCTTTAGCGGGGCCGGATGCAGTGGCTGCGGGTGGATACGGCGGGTCAGCGCAATGGGTACGATACAGAGCGCATAGCAAATGCCAATTAACAGCAGCGGCTTTAGGCCCAGCTCCGGGAAAAATGACAGCACCGTTTGCCCGGCTACCATACCAAAATAGGAGACAATCATATAGCCGGCAAAAACACTGCCACGCTGGCTGCTATCAGCTTGCTCGTTCAGCCAGCTTTCCAGCACCATATACTGGCACATCATACCGGTACCGACGATCAGCCGCAGCAACAGCCAGATTGGTAACACATCCGTTAACGCATGACATAAGGCCGAAGCGGTAACAATGCCGGCGCTGGCAACAAAGGTACGGATATGGCCAACCCTGGCGATCAGCTTATGGCCAACCTTTGAGCCGACGACCAACCCAAAGTAGTAAGCCGACATCATAGCGCCGATCCACAGTTGTTCTACACCATCCCGCGCCAGCGATAACGCCAGATAGGTCGTTAGCAAGCCGGCGCCCAGCACCATAATCAGGGTGCTGGAAAACAGCGATGAAAAACTGCGAAACGGTGAGGCCATCCTAAGCTCCTGTAAAGTCTTTTATTTAACGCGCATACCTGCGGCGGCACCCTGATCCGGCGTCAGCAGGAAGATATCGCTGCCACCCGGGCCAGCGGCCAGTACCATGCCCTCGGATAAACCAAAGCGCATTTTGCGCGGTGCCAGGTTAGCCACCATCACTGTTTGCCGGCCGATTAAACTTTCTGGGGTGTAAGCGGCTTTAATACCGGCAAATACCTGCCGGGTTTCGCCGCCGCCAATATCCAGTTGCAGTTGGACCAGTTTGTCGGCGCCTTCCACCGGCTTGGCATCAATAATGGTCGCGACCCGCAAGTCAATCTTGGCAAAGTCATCAATGCTGATGGTCTCGCTAATCGGCTCCCGTTTTCCGCTAACAACGTTAACCTCAGCCTTAGCTGCTTCAGCTTTAGCGACTGTAACCGGCTCAGCAGTAGGTTGTAAGTTCTCTTTTGAAGCATCAATCATGGCTTGCACTTTTAGCGGATCGACGCGCTGCATCAGTGCTTTAAAAGGGTTAATCGCATGGTTTAACAGTGGCTCACGGTAATTCGCCCAAAGCAGTTCAGTATTTAAAAAGGCTTCGCTGTCGCTGGCCATTTTCGGCAACACCGGCTTTAAATAATGCATTAACACGCGGAACAGATTCAGGCCCATTGAGCAGACGTCATGCGCTTCCTGCTGCTTGCTGTCATCTTTTACCAGCACCCAGGGCGCCTTGGCATCGATATACTGATTGGCTTTATCAGCCAGCGCCATAATATCGCGGATGGCCCTGGCAAATTCACGCTGCTCATAGCTTTGCGCAATGCTGTCCCCAGCGTTAATAAAGTCGGCGAACAGCTCCGGCTCACTCAGGCTGGCGGAAAGCTTGCCGTCAAAGCGCTTACTGATAAAACCGGCGCAGCGACTGGCGATATTCACGACTTTACCCACCAGATCGGCGTTGACCTTCTGGGTAAAGTCTTCCAGATTTAAGTCAAGATCGGTAATGCCGCTGGTTAGCTTCGAGGCGAAGTAATAGCGCAGATATTCCGGGTCCAGATTATCCAGATAGGTACGGGCCTTGATAAAGGTACCACGTGACTTGGACATCTTGGCGCCATTTACTGTGACAAAACCATGGGCAAAGATTGCGTTAGGTTTGCGGAAACCGGCGCCGTGCAGCATCGCCGGCCAGAACAGGCTATGGAAGTAGATAATATCTTTACCGATAAAATGATAGACCTCGGCGTTAGAATCCGGCGCCCAGTAGCTGTCAAAATCGATACCGGCTGTTTCACACAGGTGTTTAAAGCTGGCCAGGTAGCCAATAGGCGCATCCAGCCATACATAAAAGAACTTGCCTGGTGCGCCCGGAATTTCAAAGCCAAAATAAGGCGCATCGCGGCTGATGTCCCAGCGCTGCAGGCCATCTTTAAACCATTCCTGCAGTTTGTTGGCCATTTCATCCTGCAAGGCACCGCTACGGGTCCAGTCCTGCAGCATCTGGGTAAAGGCCGGTAAATCAAAGAAGTAGTGTTCACTGTCTTTCAGAATTGGCGTGGCGCCGGATACGACCGAGCGCGGGTTTTTTACTTCGGTGGGGCTGTAGGTGGCACCGCAGACATCGCAGCTATCACCGTTCTGATCCAAAGCACCGCATTTCGGGCAATCGCCTTTAACAAAGCGATCCGGTAAGAACATTTCCTTCTGCGGATCGTACAGTTGGCTGATGGTATCGCGCTTGATATAGCCGCCGTCATTTAAACGCTGGTAAATCAGATTGGCAAAGTACCGGTTTTCGTCACTGTGCGTAGAGTGATAATGATCAAAGGCGATACCAAAGCCGGCGAAATCGGCCATATGCTCAATTTTGGTTTGCGCAATCATCTGCTCCGGCGTGATGCCTTGTTGCTGCGCTTTTAGCATAATAGGGGTGCCGTGCGCATCATCAGCACAAACGTAGTAACACTGGTGACCGCGGGCTTTCTGAAACCGTGACCAGATATCGGTTTGAATATATTCCAGCAGGTGTCCGAGGTGAATAGGGCCATTGGCATAGGGTAACGCACTGGTGATCAGAATTTTCCGGCTCGACATTGACGATTGCTCTTGAGAATAAATAACTGAAAAGATATGAACTAATGATACTATAACCGGCATTAAATCGCATCCGCACAAGCGGCGTTTCCCAACGATTTGTCAACAAAAGCGATTAGTTTATAAAAAAGCCTTTTAACGGAGTGACTATGTTTAACTGGCTAAAAAAGAAAACTCAGGCTAAAGATCAGCCCGCGCCGAGCGCGAATGAGCCAAGCGGCGTTATTGAAGCTTTAAGAGCCAGACCCGCTGCTTTTAAATCGATTAAAACCATAGTTCTGGTGGCATCGGGTAAGGGCGGGGTTGGCAAATCTACCACCTCCGCTAACCTGGCGATGGCGTTGGCGGCAATGGGCGTGCGCACCGGCCTGTTAGATGCCGATATTTATGGGCCTTCGGTACCCACGCTATTTGGTTTAACCGGTGAGAAAGTCACGTCACCGGATAATAAATTAATGCATCCGCTACAGGCGCATGGTGTCTGTTTGCAGTCGATTGGCTTTTTGGTTGACCCGGAGCAGGCGTCAGTCTGGCGCGGCCCGATGGCCAGCCAGGCGTTATTGCAGTTACTGAATGAAACTCTGTGGCCTGAGCTGGATGTTCTGCTGGTGGATATGCCACCCGGCACCGGTGATATTCAGCTCACCATTTCACAAAAGCTGCCGGTAACGGGTGCTATGGTGGTGACGACACCTCAGGATCTGGCGCTGGCCGATGCCCGCAAGGCGATTACCATGTTTCAACAGGTGAAAATCCCAATCCTGGGCCTGATTGAAAATATGAGTTTTTATATCTGCCCCAGCTGCGGCGCCAGCGATGATGTATTTGGTAGTGAAGGCGGCTTAAAACTGGCCGAGCGCTATCAGGTGCCGGTACTAGGCCAGTTACCGCTGCAAAGTGCACTGCGCCAACAAGCCGATAGCGGTACTGCTTTGACGGCCGGAGATGCCAGCTTGCTGGAGTATTATCAACAAATTAGTCGTGCCTTGCTGTGGCAACTTACCGGTGCCAGCAGTCAGAGCGTGGAAATTGTTATAACGGATGATTAGTAATGAGATTATGTGACCGCGATATAGCGGCCTATCTGGCCGAGGGAAAAATCCGCATCAGTCCGGCACCGGATGCCGATATGATTAGCGGCGTTAGTGTTGATATTCGGCTTGGCCATAAATTTCGGGTATTTCAGGCGCATACCGCGCCCTTTATCGATTTAAGTGGCCCGCGCGCGGAAGTGGATGCTGCCTTAAATGCGGTAATGAGCGATGAAATTGTACTGGAGGACGATGGTGTCTTTATTTTGCACCCGGCTGAGCTGGCGCTGGGTATTACGCTGGAGTCGGTAACGCTGCCGGCAGATATCGTCGGCTGGCTGGACGGGCGCTCTTCTTTAGCCCGTTTAGGCCTAATGGTGCATGTAACCGCGCACCGCATTGATCCGGGCTGGTCGGGCAATATCGTACTGGAGTTTTTTAACAGTGGTAAGTTACCGCTGGCACTAAGGCCCAATATGAAAATTGGCGCCCTGAATTTTGAACTGATGACAGGGCCGGCGGATAAGCCTTATAACAAGCGCAGCGATGCCAAATATAAAGAGCAGAGCGGGGCTGTCGCCAGTCGTATTAGTCAGGATGATAAATCAGCGTTGTAACAATCGACCGCGCTAAAAAGAAAAAGCCCACGCAAAAACGTGGGCAGCAAGCTTAATATAAAGCAAAATGAAGCGGGATGATTATGCAATAAAGCTGCATAGCTTGGCAATGCCGCTGGCAGCTATTTTCGATATTTAACGCCGTTTGGCGTAGCATTATTCGATTTTCTGACAATGATTTGACCAACCGGGAGCGATAGCAATGCAACTATACGGTTCACAGACTTCACCCTATGTAAGACGGATACGGCTGCTGCTGGCTGAAACACCACATCAGTTTATCAATATGAATATTTTTGCCGAGGCGGATCGGCAGAAGTTATTAGCGCTGAACCCAACGTTAAAGATCCCGATGTTGCAGGATAACGACGAGATTATCTTCGATTCTAATGTGATCTACCGGTATCTTGCCGCCAAAATGGGCCTGGCAGCATTAAGTTGGTATCAGGAAAATCAACTCACATTGATTAATGCAGTCAATGATTCGCTGGTCTCGTTGTTTTTATGTACCCGCAGCGGTCTGAATACTAACGAAGATCGGCTGTTCTTTAATGCGCAAAAAGAGCGGATTGCTGCCTCAATGTTTGTGCTGGAGCAGCAGGCCGCTAATCAGGAATTTGCCAACTGGCAGTATCCGGCGATAGCACTGTATTGCTTACTGGACTGGGTGATATTCCGCGAATTGTTGGATCTGGAAGATTATCCGGCCTTACTGGCGTTTCATGCTGCCAATCAGCAACAGGCCGGCGCCGCAGTATCAGATCCGCGGCTGGCTTGAGTCAGAAGATAACGATATTCGGTGTATGCGTTAACAATAGCATTATCGTAAAAATCGGATTGCTTTGTCACAAAAGTCTGCAAGGGTGTGATAACGCCCTTGCGCGACAATCAAACGCACAATGTTGACATCAATATTTAAGTAATCGTGTACTAATCCGTTTCGCATCCCAATAATCTGGCGCCATTCTGACAATTCGTCAGCCGTAATCATGCCGTGCTGATGTAGCTGTGAGAAAGTTTGATAGGCGTCGACAGAACTGTGTTGCTGATATCTTTTTAGACAATGCTTGGCCAGGCGAATACTCAATTCTGTTAGCAGTTGTAATAAACGTTCTATAGCCAGGTAGTCACGCCGGCGTAATTCCCCCTGGGCTAAGTCTGCACGCAATTCGTCTAATTGTTGGCAGTAGTCTTGTTTATGTTTGGCGGCTTCAGTTAAATAAAGTTTTAAGCCGGCATCTTCAAACCTCATGACTTGCTTCTCTTTGTTGATACTCAAATAAGCTATTAATCCGCGTTATTTCTTGCCATGCTCTTGCACTACCATCGCTATATATCAGTTGTCCGGTATCAATAATCTGATACGCCAAATAAATCGGTGCTTGGTTGATGTCGACGATAGATATTTTGGCTTCAGATAGGGCGAGCTCTGCGGCCCAATCAAGTGCCAGACAGTGGGGACGATTGTAGCGCGCTAAGTTATCGAGTGCGAAATCATTAAAGGCAACAGCGAGATCATAATCACTGTCTGGCCTGGCTCTTCCTTGTACTCTTGAGCCATATAACCAGATAGCCCCAATATCCGCGTTTTGTTTTGCGAGCTGCGTAATCCGGGATACTATCGGCTCAGAGTTAGTCATCAGTCTGAATAAATTAAGTTTTGAGATAACAAGAGCGTATCAGAATAACAAGGTGATCGCCAGTTAGCTCACAGTTTCACATTCAGGAAAAACACCGGGCTTAACGGCCGGCGGCTTTTAGCAGCACAGGTTCAATCAGCACACTCTGGCTGTCATCTGATAGCCAGATTTGGCCTTCGCTGATATTACATTGCAGGTTCATACTGCGCTGTACCAACGTGGCCATCTGCTGCACGCTTTGCTCCGAAATGTCCCAAATTGATAGTTGCTGATAGCGGCTTAGCGCACTTTGATTCGCCTGCCACCAAATCGGTACTACCCGGCCACCATAGCAATATAAATGCACCTGTTTTGCCCGGCTACAAGCCTTTTTCAGCCATTTTTCATCGGCCTGACCAAATTCGACCCAGAGGTTCACGGTGCCATCCAGCGCCAGATCCCATAGCTCTGCCTCGTCGCTTTCACTGCTTAGCCCCTTGGTAAATTGCAGGGTGTTACTGGCATTCAGTGTAAAAGCCAGTAAGCGTACCATCATGCGCTCGTTATTCTCCGACGGGTGCTGTGCCAGCGTCAGGCTGTGGTCTGCATAATAATGCCGATCCATATCAGCAATTTGCAGCTGGACTTTGTAAACAGTGGCTTTAAGTGCCATCAGATGCTCTTTTAGTCAGATAGGAAAAGGCCGCAGTGTACAAAGCACGGCGGCCTTTGGCAATGCGCTCAGTGGTGCTTTAATCATTCAACCTGAGGCGCTTTGGGGAGTTGTTATGTAATCTGCCCCAAATGGTTGTTCCTCCTTCGCTTTGGTATATACTAAAACCTCTGGGAGTGGGGCACTATGCGTTTGACTGAACAACAAATTATGCAAATTAAAGCCGTGGTATCTGCAGAGCTTGGCAGTCAGGCGACAGTGACGTTATTTGGTTCGCGGCAACGCGATAACGTCCGGGGCGGGGATATTGACTTACTGGTAAGCAGTACTAATGAAATCAATCAGCCCGCTTTAGTTGCTGCCCGCCTGGAAGCTAAAATAATACAGCGTATCGGCATACAAAAAATTGATGTGTTATTACAAGCGCCAAATTTGCAACGCTCAGCAATTCACCAGATTGCGGCAAAGGGTATACCGCTATGACCACACTATCTGATGAACAGTTACGCCTGGCTTTTCTAATTCGTGTTATCGACAAGGAGCGGAAACAACTCGCAGTGACCTTGCAACGCTTATTTAATGCGCCACTCACACCCGAGCGTTTGCAGCAACTGGATACTGATCCAGCATTTTCCGAACAACTTGATGCTTTTGCCAGCCGTTTTGCCAGGTTACAAGACAACCTAGGTGATAAGTTGTTGCCGGCTACCTTGGCTGCATTGGGGGAGCACAAGGGCCCGGTCTTGGATAATCTAAACAAGGCGGAGCGTTTTGGTTGGTTAGAATCTGCTGAAAATTGGTTATTGGCCCGACAACTGCGAAACAAAATGGTGCATGAGTATATAGAAGACTTGCAGCTATTGGCGGATGCACTTAATAGCGCAGCTAACTTTACGCCGTTGTTAGAAAATTTTGCGATGCAATTGATTTCGGCGCTGGAACAACGCAATCTGCTTCCTAGTAATTCCTTTTAACCACAAAGCCATAAAATTTCAGCTAAATTCAGCATCGAAGGCCTGACTCTGGTACGTAATCATGCTGGAGTCGGAAGCAGTGGTATTTTTTGTTGTGGTGTTGGGTGGTTGCTTAACATACCCGACTTAGCCGCTGCTGTAGCAGTGGATTTTACTAAGCTGCAAGGGCAGTGCAGAGCCTAACTATTTTCAGTTGGACTTTATAAACAGTGGTTTTAAGTGCCATCAGATGCTCTTTTAGTCAGATACGAAAAGGCCGCAGTGTACAAAGCTCGGCGGCCTTTGGCAATGCAACTTTGCTTGGCTGTTACTCAGTGCTGGCTTGCTCGAACAACTGGTTCACTTTATTCCAGTTAACCAGCTGCCACCAGGCCTGGCTGTAATCGCCACGGCGGTTCTGATAGGCCAGATAATAGGCATGTTCCCAAACATCCAGCGCCAGAATCGGCGTGCCACGCTCCTCAACGACATCCATCAGCGGGTTATCCTGATTTGCCGTTGACGTCACCTGTAACTTACCGTCTGTATTAACAATTACCCAGGCCCAACCCGAGCCAAAGCGGCTGGCCGCTGCCTGATTAAAGGCGGTTTTCAGCGCATCCAATGAGCCAAAGTCACGTTCAATAGCTGCAGTTAAGGCAACTGAAGGTGTGCCGCCCTGACCAACAGGCGCCATTAACTGCCAAAACAGCTGATGATTATAATGCCCGCCACCATTATTACGCACTGCTGCATTAAAGTATGACATCTGCTGCATCATTTGCTCTAAACTCAACTCTGCCAGCTTTGGAAAATTTTCGACTTGCGCATTGAGGTTATTCACATACGCCAAATGATGACGGCCATGGTGAATTTCCATGGTCTTGGCATCAATTACCGGCTCCAGCGCATTGGCCGCATAAGGCAGTGGTGCCTGTGTAAAAGGGGTAGCAAAGGCGGATAACGAGGCCAATAATAAGGCAGCGGTGCTAACGGATTTCAGCAGGGTAGATTTTAACATACAGACTCCTTATATAAGATACGGATGTGTCTCCCGGGTAGCGGGATATGACAGTGCTCAACGCTGTGAGTTCACTGAGGATACGCTATTTTCTCCTGGTAGGATTAGTTTTAAATTAATCAGGCTAACACGCTTAAATAGCAACAAAGACTTTGTAGGGACTTTTAAATTTCTCTATTGTTGACTATAATAGTTGTCCCTTGGTAACAAAGCGAAAAATATGAACCCGCACCGAAGTATGGCGCCGCTAAGCGTCGCCGTAAAAAATATCACTCTCTCCGGTAACGTTAACGCCGGAAATATTCTCAAACAAGCCAACCTGCCATTCAACACTTTTGCACACCAATATTTGAGCACCTGCTTGCTCGGATCTGGTTCTGTCTGGGCATAAATATCATGGAAATTTTTGTTCTCGTTGGCTTAATTTTGCTCAATGGCATTTTTGCCATGTCAGAAATTGCAATTGTCACAGCACGCAAGTCGCGGTTGAGTGCACGGGCTCAGGGGGGCAGTACCTCCGCAGCTACCGCGCTGAGACTGGCTGAAGATCCCACGCAGTTTTTATCGACAGTACAGATCGGCATTACCTCGATCGGCATACTGAATGGTATCTTTGGTGAATCCATTCTGGCCGAACCCTTTGCCATCTGGTTACAAACGGTTGGTGTGTCAGCTGAAATTGCGCCAATACTTGCCACAGTGCTGGTGGTCGTTGTGGTCACTTATGTTTCGATCGTAATTGGTGAATTAGTGCCAAAACGGATTGGACAAATAAGCGCAGAAACCATCGCCTGCTTAATTGCCCGTCCTATGGCAATACTGGCTATTATCAACCGGCCATTTGTGGTGTTGTTATCAAGTTCTACTCATGGCCTGATGCGCCTGTTGGGATTGCGTCAGGAACTCGGCGACAGTGTGACCCATGAAGATATTCAAGCGATGCTGCTGGAAGGCTCGACCAGTGGTGTGATTGAGCACAGCGAACATGCCATCGTGAAGAACGTATTCCGGCTTGATGAGCGCAGTATCAGCTCATTAATGGTGCCGCGCTCGGACATTATCTATCTGGATTTAAGCCAGTCTATTGAAGAAAACATGATTATCGTTATGCGCTCACCACACTCGCGCTTCCCGGTGTGTAATAACAGCGTTGATAATGTGGTTGGTATCGTTTCAGCCAAGCAGATATTGTCGCAGTCGATCGCGCGTAAGGAGATCCAGCTCGGCAAGTTACTTAAGCCCTGCAACTTTGTCCCTGACAGTCTGACGGGCATGGAGTTATTGGAGCATTTCCGGACATCCGGCTCACAAATGGTGTTTGTGGTCGATGAATACGGTGAGCTCAAAGGCATGGTAACACTGCAGGATATGATGGACGCCTTGACCGGTGAAATTAACCAGGATGACAATGACGACAATAAGATGGTGATTCGGCGTGAGGATGGCTCACTGTTGCTGGATGGTTTATTGCCGGTCATTGATATGAAGGATGTACTTGAGATAAGGTCTTTACCTGACGAAAATGATGGTTGGTATCAAACCTTAAATGGTTTGCTAATGTATCAGTTAGGTACCATTCCCCGTACGACTGATGTGGTAGAAGTCGCTGGCTGGCGTCTGGAAATTGTTGATATGGACGGCAAACGCGTCGATAAAGTTCTGGCTCAGCGAATTGCCGTTGAGGAAACACCGGAACAGCAATAAGTTCAAAACCTGCCTGACTCCGGTTGTTTACCGACACCGGAGTCGATATCTTTACTCGCAATACAGTTAAAAACTTTTGTAAAGTAGGTATCGCATAGAGCAGCGCTCTCTCGTTTCCAGGACATTTGATGGACATCTGGTAGAGCAGAAGTGCTCGCACCATTGCGAAGCGACTGCCGACAAAAGCAATCCTGATAGCTGAATGCATTTAAATTCGAATACTGTATATTGGGGTGTATTTGGGGCGGTCTGGACGTCTGCGGAGTTTAGAAACAAAAAAACCTGTTTTACAACAGGCATTTAAATGGTCGGTACGGCGGGATTTGAACCCACGACCCCTGACACCCCATGACAGTGCGCTACCAAGCTGCGCTACGTACCGACGTAGGGCGTATCATAATGATTTCGGTATGAAATGCAATGCGCTTTTGTATGACTGCAGCTTTTTTGCCCAGCCTTGCTGCTCCGATGTTTCAGACAAAGTTATAACGATGCTGGCGAATTCTGTCTGAAAGAGTAGAATACGCCTCTTTATAATAATTAGCAGTGTTGTAAGCTTGTGAGCGACATTCAGAACGACCCTTTTGCCGATATCCGGCCTTACCATGATAACGAAGTTCAGGCCGCTATTGGCCGGCTGATTGCCGATCAGGAATTTATTGCTGCCATTTTGCATTACCGCTTTCCGCATCTGGCCGGCAGTTTTGGCTGGTTGCTAGCGCCGGCGGTCAAGTTTTTCCTAAAACGCAAATGGGCCAAGCTGCGCTCTATTGCGCAGGTGCAGCTGCAGGTTGCCGCCTTTATGGAGCGGATGCTAAAAACCTCGACCACGGCCATGACCTTTAGCGGAGTAGATCATTTAAAGCCTGGGCAGGCGTATTTGTTTATCTCCAACCATCGCGATATTGCGATGGATCCGGCGCTGGTTAACTGGTGTTTGCATAAGCATGGCTTTGAGACGGTACGGATCGCCATTGGCGATAACCTGCTGCGTAAAGCCTGTGCGACCGAGCTGATGAAGCTGAATAAAAGCTTTATCGTCAAACGCGGTGCCAAAGGGCCGCGGGAAATGCTGAAAAACCTGTCGCAACTCTCGGCCTATATCCGCCATTCGCTGGATGAGCAGCAATCTATCTGGATTGCGCAAAAAGAAGGCCGCGCCAAAGATGGTAATGATGAAACCGATCCGGCAATACTAAAAATGTTTTATATGGAAGGCAAAAAGCGCGGTGACAGCTTTGCCGACTATATGCGCAACCTGAATATCGTGCCGGTGTGTTTATCGTATGAGTTAGATCCCTGTGATCAGGATAAAGCCAGAGAACTTTCTCACAAACAGCAGCATGGTAATTACCAAAAAGGCGAGTTTGAAGATATCGATGCCATTATCAAAGGCATTGTCGGCTTTAAAGGCCGGGTGCATGTTGCCTTCGCTAAACCGTTAACTGATATTCCGGATGATGCCGACGCGCTGGCAGCCTTGATTGATCAGCAGATCTGGCAAAACTATAAACTGTTTCCGGTTAATTATCTGGCCGCAGGTGACAGCACCAAAGCTGATGCCGCACAACAGGCAAGCTGGCAACAAAGGCTGGATGCGTTACCGCCGGAGTCGCAGCCGTTTTTAACACAAATGTATGCTGCCCCGGTGCTGAAACAGCATACGCAAGCGGCTGAAAGGCCGGTAGCTAACGCCTGATGGGCTATCTGGTTGGTGTTACGCTGTTATGGGCGTTTTCATTTAGCCTGATTGGTGTGTATCTGGCCGGGCAGGTCGATGCCTATTTTGCCGTTCTGACCCGGGTAGCGCTGGCACTGTTGGTATTTTTACCCTGGTTGCTGCGTTATCCGATAAAAGCCGGCTTGGCGCTGCATCTGGCCGCGCTGGGAGCGGTGCAACTGGGGCTGATGTATCTGTTTTATTATCAGTCGTTTTTGTTGTTGTCGGTACCACAGGTACTGGTATTTACCATCTTTACCCCGGTTTATATCACGCTGCTTTACGATGTGCTGGCCGGGCGCTTTCAGCCGCGCTTTTTACTGGCCGCGCTGTTAGCGGTAGTGGCGGCAGCGGTGATGCGCGATGGCGTGCCGGCACCGGATTACTGGCTTGGCTTTTTGGTGGTGCAGGGCGCTAATTTGTGTTTTGCTGCCGGACAGGTTGGCTATAAACGGCTTATGCAGCAAGGTGAATCGCCTGCCAGGTTGCAATACCAGCAGTTTGGCTGGTTTTATGTTGGGGCGCTGCTGGTGGCGCTACCGGCTTGGTTTATCCTCGGCACAGCCCAATATCCGGTTAATGCCACGCAGTGGGCCGTATTATTATGGCTGGGGCTAGTGGCCTCCGGCGGCGGTTATTACTGGTGGAATAAAGGCGCCAGTCTGGTCTCCAGTGGCACCCTGGCCGTAATGAATAATGCACTGATCCCGGCGGGCTTGCTGGTAAATCTGTTAATTTGGAACCGCAGCGCCAATCTTTGGTCTCTGGCTTTGGGCTCGGTAATTTTGCTGGCGTCGCTTTGGTTATGCCGGCCGGCCAGACAGGAGTAAACCGATATGGCACGACAGGTCACCTACTTATACAAAGGGCAACGCAAAGTCATTGCCTTTAGTTTTGATCGCTTTCGCGACCCTTATGAAGCCGCCGCGGCGGAAGAGGGTATCGACTTAACGCAGTTTCTGGCAATGGAAAAGCAGTTAATGCAAACCGCTAAAGATAAGTCGGCAATCAAAAACTATCGATTACAAACATTTAGTAAATTTGGGTTTGCAGAGATCGCCTTTGTGCGCGAGAATCCGCCAACAGAAGAATAACAGGCTGCGCGATCCTATTCGATTGCCGCAGCGTATCAGCCTACAACCAATGAGTTTTGTTATGAAAATTACCGCAAATTTTGACAGTGGCAATATCGAAGTTATCAATGCCACCGATCCGAATAATATTCAACTGGCAATCCGTAAAGACAATATGTCGGATTTTTACCAGTGGTTCCATTTTCGCTTAAACAGCCCGCATGCCCAGGTGCATAAACTGCACATTACCAATGCCGGCACCTCGGCCTATCCGGATGGCTGGAAAGACTATCAGGCAGTGGCCTCTTATGACCGGCAGAACTGGTTCCGGGTCGAAACCGAATATGACGGCAATACCCTGACCATTACCCATTATCCGGAAGCTGAGTCGGTCTATTTTGCTTACTTTGCGCCTTATAGCTACGAGCGGCATATGGATCTGCTGCATCAGGCACAAAACGACTACAACTGTCAGCTGGTTGAACTGGGCGAAACCCTGGATGGCCGCGATATGAACATGCTGGTAGTCGGTGAGCCGGATGACAGCAAAAAGAAAGTCTGGATCATTGCCCGGCAACATCCGGGTGAAACCATGGCCGAGTGGTTTGTCGAAGGCTTATTAGATCGCCTGCTGGATGAAGATGACGGTGTAGCGCGTAGCCTGCTGGCCAAAGCCGTGTTCTACATCGTACCTAATATGAACCCGGATGGCAGTGTGCGTGGTCATCTGCGTACCAACGCCGTTGGCGTTAACCTAAACCGCGAGTGGCAAAACCCAAGTATGGAACAGAGCCCGGAAGTGTTCCTGGTGCGCCAGAAGATGCTGGAGCTGGGGCTGGATATGCTGCTGGATGTGCATGGTGACGAAAACCTGCCGTACAACTTTGTTGCCGGTGCCGAGGGCGTGCCTTCTTATAACGGCAAAATGGCGCAGTTAGAAACCAGCTTTAAGCAAGCGCTGCTGGCGGTAACACCCGAGTTCCAAACCACTTACGGCTATGATCGCGATGAGCCGGGTAAAGCCAATTTAACTGTGTGTTCAAACTGGGTTGCCGAGCAATTTAAAACCCTGGCCTATACGCTGGAAATGCCGTTTAAAGATAACGCCAACTTGCCGGATGAAGCCTATGGTTGGTCAGACGTACGCTCAATGAAACTGGGCCAGGATGCGTTAACAGCGATTTTGGCCGTAGTTGATGATTTAGGCCAGTAATAACAACCTAACCACACAGGAACAGCAGATGGCAATTATTTCCTGCCCGGTGTGCCAACACCGGGTTTCTAACAAAGCAGCAGAGTGCCCGAAGTGTAAAACCGATCTGACTGCGGCCACGCCGGAGAAACTGGCGGCGCAGCACCGGGATCGGATGCTCAAACAGTCACAATCAATGATGAATCAGTCGATGTTGGCGTTACTGCTGTTTCTGGGTGGCTTCGGTATTCTGTACTGGTGGCAACCGGAAACCGGCAGCTATAACGAATATGTCTCAACGGCGGCGATCGCACTGGGTTTTATCTGGTATGTGGTTTGCCGCGCCCGCATTATCTGGTTAAAGCGTAAGAAGTAGTATGGACTTTAATGCATTGGTCAGCGCGATGACGCCTGACACCTATGAAAAACTGGCACAGGCGGCCGAAACCGGCCGCTGGGCCGATGGCACGCCGTTATCTGACGAGCAAAAAGCCCATACCCTGCAACTGGTGATGGCGTATCAAGCCAAAGTATTAAAATCGGACGAGATTTTTACCGTTGGCGCCGATGGCCAAATTGTCCATAAATCCAAAGCTGAATTAAAAAAGCAATTTTCTGATCCTGCCGCTATCGCAAGGTTTTCACACGATGATCTTTAAACGCTGGTTTAAACCCAAATGGCAACATCAGGATGCCGCAGTACGCCTACAGGCGCTGGAAAGTCTGGATCCGCAAAATACCGAACATAAAAACACCCTGCATGAGCTGGCTTTTAATGATGGCGCCGAAGCGGTGCGCAAGGCCGCGTTGCACCGCTTAAATGATTTTGCACTGTGGTGGCAAGCCAGTAAGCAGGACGCCGCCGAGCGCCTAAAACTTTATGCCGAGCAACAACTGGTGCAGCAATTATTGACTGGCAAAGTCGACTCTGCATTAAAACATAAGTTTATCGAGCAATGTCAGCGCAGCAGTATTCTGGAGCAACTGGCGCTGCAGGATAACGATGCGACCCTGCGTTTAAGCTTATTGCAGCGTTTGAGCCGGCAGGATCTGCTAATGCAAAGCCTGCTGGATGCGACTTTCCCGGTGGCTTGTAAAGCGCAATTGCTGTCAGCGATCCAGGATGAAAAGCAGCTGGAAAAACTCAGCAAACAATTGCCGGGCGAATTAGCTAGCCAAGCTGAACAACAACTGCAGAAGTTGCAACAAGACAAGCAGCGGCCGGTTAAGTTGCGAAAAGAGTTAACCTTACTGCTGGCAAAATTAAACGCCCTGCGTGAACGGTCACAACTGGCCGACATCCCTGCGCTGCAACAGCAACTGGCGGCGGAATGGCAGCAATTGGTTGCTGATTTGCCGGTATTGCCAGATACCGAAGCCGCGCAGTATCAGGAAAAGTACCAACAGTTACAGCAAAAGCTCGATACCTGGCTAAGCCCTAAGCTGGCAGCGCTGGCCGCTGAGCAGCAACGCTTGGCTGCACAACAGCAGGCCGCGGCGCAGCTTAAGCAACTGACAACCGCGATCGCGGCGTTACAGCAGCAAATTAGCGCCCAGCTGGCTAATCTTGCAGATTTCAGTGCCCAGCAGCAAGGACTATTACAGCAAGCACATCAGGAGCTAACACAAGAGGTGGCCAGCTCGACGCTAAGCGCGGAGCAGCAGTCCGGTTTACAGCGAGAGCTGACTACACTGGCGGCACAATTGCAGGCGCTGCCGGCCGCAGCCGATACGTTGCAGCAGTTAACCACTTTGCTTAACGATTTTGCTGCTCAGGCACTACCCGCTACGGCGGAGGAATGTGACCAAGCGGCGACACAGCTGCAACAGTTTAAGCAGCAATGGCGACAAAGCGTGCAGCAATTAGGTTTGCCAGTACCGGCCGACTTGGCAGCACAGCAGCAACAAGTGCAGCAGCGCTGGAAAGCCACCCTGACTGAATTACAGCAGCAACAGCATAAACAATTACGCCAGTTACGCAGCAAATGTGCTGAGTTTAAGCGTTTGCACGGCGCCGGGCGCTTTAAAGTGTTGTTTGGGCTATACAAAGGCTTGCTTAGTGACTATCAGCAACTGGATAGCTCAGCGCAGCAGCAGGCAGAGCGGGATTTTAACGAAATTACCGCCTTGTATCAGGAATTAAACGATCTGCAGCAGTATATTGCCACGCCGCGTAAACATGAAATGTTGGCGCAAATGCATCAACTGGCGGCAGAGCCAGTCGAAGATGCCAAGCAAAGAGCAGAGCAGGTAAAACTGGCGCGCGCAAACTGGAACTCGCTGGGTAAAGCCGATCCGGCAGCGGATGATAACCTGAACCAGGCCTTCGACGAGGCCTGCGAAGCGGCATTTGCGCCTTGCCGGGAGCTATTTGCCAAACAAGATGCCGAGCGGGCAGCGCATTTGGCGCAGCGTCAGCAAATCCTGACTGAACTGGCCTTGTTGTTACACACTGAAATGCCGGAAAAAGCCCTTGAGCAATCACTACGTCAGCTCACTCAACGCTGGCGTGAGGCGGGGGCGGTAAAACGCCAGGATTATCAGGCGTTACAGCAGCAATATCAGCAGTTAAATCAGCAATTACGCGCAAAATTAACAGCAGCCCAGCAAGCTCAGGCCGCGGCTAAGCAAGCCTTGGTAGCTGAGGCGCAATCCGCGTTATCACTGCCAGATCAGGGCCAAACCGCTACGGTATTAAAAGAGTTACAGCAGCGCTGGAAGCAGCTGGGTTTTGCCGGTAAGCAGCAGGATCAGGCGTTATGGTTAGAGTTCCGCGCGCTGTGCGATGGCTTCTTTAATCAGCGCCAGGCTGAACATCAAGCGCAGCAGGCGGCACAGCAACAAGCCTGGTCAACCCTGCAACAGCAATTGCGAGATATCGCAAAGGCCTTAGCAGACGCGACAGAGCTAAGCACGGTACAACAACTGCAACAGCAACTACAGCAGCTAACCTTGCCGGATCTGGCCGAAGCCCGTGCTGCCCGTGAACAACTGGCAACGGAGTTAAGCAGTAAAGCCGCCAGCTTGCGGCAGCAGAAGCAAAAAACCGAGTTAAACCAGTTATTCGAAGCCCTGGCTGCAGGCCAGTGGCGTCCAGAGCTGGTACCTGCCGGTTATCGCGATGCGTTGCAGGGCACAACACCGCCACTTAGCCGGCGCGAACTAACGGTAGCCTTAGAGCTGTTAACCGGGCAGGGCACAACCCAGGTTGAACCCGGCGAAAAACAGCAGGTGCAGTTAGCGCTGTTATCAATGAAGCATAATGGTGGTCAGCAGGTTAATGCCGAGCAATTACTGCAATACTGGTTGGCACACGGCCCGGTCGCAGCAAATGAGCAACCGTTATTACAACGGGTCGCCGCATTGTTTTAACAGCGCTACGACGCTACACCACACCACGACTCCGGTACGCCTGCCGTACCGGAGTCGATCCTGCGATATCGAACCAAGCACCGATCTTAACGCTACACCAAGCCACGACTCCGGTATGCTTGCCGTACCGGAGTCGGTCCTGCGATCGTGACAAACAGCACTAAGTAAAAACTATAGCCAGACTTGTAACCGCAAAAACTGCTGTGACGCCGCCCAGCTAAGTGCGACCAGGTTTACCACCACGGCAAACCAAAACACCACTAAAAATGGCCGCTTTTGTGACTTATGCCGCAAATAGGCTTGCGCTAATAAGGCTCCCGGCCAACCACCCAGCACAGCCAGCAGCTGCAATGTCGACTCTTGTGTACGCCAGCGCCCAGCTTGGGCTTGTCGCTTATCCCACCAGTAGGCAATAAAAGTCAGCACACTTAGCAGCGCATAAACTGCCAACACATATAGCGGTAACGTACCAAAAAACAGCGCCAGTGTTAAAACGCCAGCAAAACCCAATACCAGCAGCAAGGGTGCCTTTGACGCCGTTTTCGCGGTTCTGATGCGATGCTTTTCACCGGCAAAGGTGACGTCCTGCGCTTGCAAACGGCCTTGCTCATCTTGACCCAGGCTGTAAGTAACTACCTCACCCAGCACTGGCCGGCGGGCGCGGTTTTGTAGTGCTTTGATATGCACAAATACCCGTTCGCCTTTCAGCATCGGCTGAATAAAGCCAAAGCCTTTGGCATCATCCCACTGCGTAATTTTTCCCTTTATGCGCATCACGATCCCTTGTCTGAAAAGATACAACTATTTAATAGAGTTGAAGTAAAACCAGCGTCGATTGAACCGTGTTTGACTGCGCTCGTCAATGCTAGGGTTGGTTTTGACTCCACAACGCAAGGGTACACCACTTGACGACTCCAGTATGCTTGTCGTACCGGAGTCGCGATCTGCGATAGTGGGATTGGTAGTTTTGGTTGATGTAACGGCTAGCTTGTTGCGAAGGAGGACTGCTTTGAGCGAGTTGCGGTCATTCGGCATAGACCCTTGGCCTTCAGGCGATAGTTGTTTTAAGCAACGGCGTTGCGCGGGTTTCGCCTAAAGGCGAGTCTCTTTCTTTTGCTTCGTCAAAAGAAAGAAACCAAAGAAAAGGCGACCCCGGGATCGTTCGAAAGCCCGGTATTTTGGCCAATTTTGAGGCAAATGCGCAAACTCGTGGTTCGCTACCGTCGAACCGCTCAGACACGCGCATTTTTAAAACCTCACAACCGGCCAAAATACCGGCTCACTTTACGGGGACCCCAAAAAGAAAACAGCTTTTTTGGACATCCATACAATCAGAGTGGTTTTCAACGAATATTTCGAAATGTATTAAATGCCTGCTTGCAACCATTCCATCGCCGCAGGGAATCGGCGCGACCAGTCCACTTCGCAGTGCCGCCCAACATCATCTTTCACCAACTTAAGATTTTCCGGTTTAAATCCCTGTTTAAGCAGCAGGCTATTTAATTGTTCGATCTGCTCGTAATTGCCATATTCCATCTGCCCTATATCAAAATATATTTTGCTATTGCCAATAGTTTGCTGCTGTTTAATGGCTTCGAATAACACATTTATTCCGTCCATATTTTCAATCGCTAAAGCCGGTGAAAATGCGGCTGTAAAACCAAAAGTGTCGCTATGCTTCAGCGCGGCATAAATGGCCATTAAGCCGCCCAGCGAGCTGCCCGCTAAACCGGTGCTGGCTGGCTGCGGATCGGTTCGGTAGCGGCTGTCGATAAAGGGTTTTAGAGTATCCTTAATCGAGCGAATCGTTAATTCTCCTTGGCCTTGTGTGGCTTTGCCATCGCGGTTTTTAAATGCCCAGGGGTTGTATTCAACCCATCGCTCAGCGCTATTGGGCACCGCCACCACAATCATTTCATCCAGATTGCCAGCACTGGTCAGCTCCTCCAATAGCTCATCAATGCGCCATTCGTCGCTGTGTGCCGTTTGAGCGTTAAAAATATTTTGGCCATCCAACATATATAAAACCGGGTAGGTTTTGTCAGTGTTGTGTTGGTAGGACTTAGGCAGATAAACGGAGATATCACTGCTGCGGCCAAATTGGGGCAGTGTAATATTTTTATGCTGTACGATGCTGCCGCTTAAACTCGGCTCGGCTGCTTTTAAAGGCTTATCGCCAGTCCAGAGCGGAATATGAACTGCCATTTCCGCATTGCCACCCGTTGCTTTATGTAGATAGGTACATTGGCTTTTTGCCATTTCGTTGGCGGGCATCCATTGCCAATTTTTGTCTTTGACCATGGTAAAAAATACATTTTTCTCGGTGATCGGAATGGTAACGCTCAGCTCCCCGTTATTTTTTATAAGTGAGTAAGCCTTGTCACCGTCCAGCTCCCAATCATTAAAACTACCGACCAGATGAATAGTGTCATTAGCAGAGTAATCAGCCGGTGGTGTCACTTTGATAGTTAAGGTCGGTGCTGGCGGATTTTTGTCGGCACATGCGCTTAGGGCTAACACAGCGGCGATGGTCAGGGTGATTTTGTTATGAGTCATGGCTCTTGTATTCCTCTACTCTTGTGGCTGTTCTGATTGTTCCACATGCTAAGCGACTTTAGGGGGGGACCCTAAGTAATTGTCATTTCAATAAATGATTGTTTGTATAACTTCTACAACCAGTTTCGCCATCAAAAGTATGTGATGTCGGCTATTGGCACAAAGCTGCATTTCTTCGCACCAGGATTGACCACATATCACACCCAAGGTTTCTAACCCACTATCGCAGGACCGACTCCGGTACGCAAGCATACCGGAGTCGTAGAGCGGGGTAGGTTTACGCTCAAAAGGTATATAATCATCATTAATAATAGCCCGAGTCGCAACCTACGATATCGTGATGAGTGTTATTCCTTGCTCACAAAAGCTAACTGCATTACTATTTGTACATCTAAGCGTACTGTAAAGAGTCAAATATGAGCCGTATCCACCTTGATAAAGATATTCAGCCCTTATCTGAATTTCGGGCTGGCGTAGCGTCATTTATTAAGCAAATCAATGAGACTCGCCGTCCATTGGTTATTACACTGCGTGGTAAAGGTGTAGCAGTTGTTCTTGACGTTGCAGAATATGAAGCAATGCAAGAGAAAATTGAGTTACTTGAAGAAATGCGTATCGCAGAAGCTCAGTTAGTTGCAGGCTTAGGTGTATCAAATAAAGATGCTCGTTCCCAAATATTGGAACGCCTTAATAGATGAAAGTACTGTGGTCACCTTTAGCATTACAAAAATTGGGTGATGCGGCAGAATTTATTGCTTTGGATAATCCGTCAGCGGCTGAAAAATGAGTAAATGAAGTTTTTAACAAAACGGATTTACTTGGATCAACGCCGGAAATTGGGCGAATCGTTCCAGAATTGCCTCACACCAACTACCGAGAAATTATTTTTGGTCATTACCGCATAATTTATAGTGTGAGTCATGAGATACGCGTTCTAACGGTAAGAAACTGTCGCCAGTTGCTGACAGAGCATGACGTTTTAAGTTGAGTGCTGTTACGGCAACCATAGTCGAGTCGGGCACCGGCACTTAACTTTGGGATTCTTTTTTGGTATCGCATGTTGCGACTCCGGTACGCAAGCATACCGGAGTCGAGGTTTGGTGTAGCGCTTAGGTAGCTGCTTGGTTTGATATCGCAGGTTGCGACTCCGGTACGACGAGCGTACCGGAGTCGTGGAGCAGAGTCTTAGAGCGGGGCAGCTTTTGCAGTTTTTCCGCTTACAGGGTTAGTTCACCGCGCAGATCTTGCTGCATCTGGCTGCGGATTTGTTCGCTGCTAAGCGGTTTGCTTAATAAGTAATGCAGCTTGGTCAGGCTGGCTTCCAGCGTCATATCAAAACCGCTGATGACGCCAACGCGGTGCAGGGCGTTGCCGGTGGCGTAGCCATCCATATTCACCTTACCTTTAAAGCATTGAGTGCAGTTAACTAACACCTGACCGCGTGCGGTGGCATCTTCCAGTACCTGTAATAACTCAGGGCGCTGTGGCGCATTACCGACCCCAAAAGATTTAATAATCAGCGCCCGTACCGGGGCGGCCAGCATATTGCTGATCACGTCGGTGGTAATGCCGGGATAGAGTGTCACCACACTGATCGGCTGCGGCGTAATATCCGCGACCTGCAGTGGCAATGGCTGATGCGGATTACTCAGTTTACCAGCCTGTAATTTGATATGGATACCCGCTTCCAGCAGCGGTGGAAAGTTAGGTGAGGCAAAGGCATTAAAGCCATCAGCATCGGCTTTGGTGGCGCGATTGCCGCGGAATAACTGGTTGTTAAAGAACAAGGCGACTTCGGCAATCGGATAATTCGCTGCCAGATAGAGGGCATTCAGCAGATTAACCTGGCCGTCCGAACGTAACTGCGCCAACGGAATTTGCGAGCCGGTGATAATTACCGGTTTTTGCAGATTTTCCAGCATAAAAGACAGCGCTGAGGCGGTATAAGCCATGGTATCGGTGCCATGCAGTACCACAAAGCCATCATACTGTTGGTAGTTCGACTGGATATCCTTGGCGATCGCCAGCCAGTGGGCGGGTGTCATATCGGACGAGTCAATCACCGGATGATATTCGTGAATATCGAACTCGGGCATTTCCGGCCGGTAAAACTCCGGCATCCGTTTTACCGTGTCGGTTAAAAAGCCCGGAACCGGAATAAAGCCGCGGGTGGATTGCTGCATACCGATGGTACCGCCGGTATAAGCGACATAGATACGTTTTCTCTGCATGTGAACCTTAAAAAAATGCCCGGTCATTGCCGGGCATTGTAATCGTTATTGGCGGGGCTGTCAGTGGATCTGACAGCTCAGACAGTAAGAGTAGATACCATTTGGATCGTTAAACTGGTTCATTAACACAAAGTCTTGTTGCACCTGCTGGCTTAACTGACGCAGCGCACGGTTTTGCATCGACTGACCGAAGCTTGGTACCCAGCCTTTGGCTTGCGCTGCACCAAACATATCCACGAACAGTTGCTCAGTGGGGCTTAGCTCCTGCTGAATCACTTTTACATCGTACTGGCTTAAGCCAGCCATCTCAGCGGCGCGTGCCACGGCGTCATCAAAGGTACCTAGCTTGTCCACTAAACCAAATTCCTGTGCCATGCGGCCGGTCCAAACGCGACCCTGGGCGACTTTATCTACTGCTTCAATGCTCATATTGCGGTTTTTACCGACCATGGTCAGGAACTCGGTATAGCCACGTTCGATCATTAACTGCATTAAGTCTTTCATCGGATCGGTTAAGCCTTTAAACAGCGGTAAGCCTGCCGAAACGCCAGCCAGTTCAGTGGTACCGACGCCATCGACATTCAGGCCCAGGGTTTTCATTGCATCTTCCAGCGTATGCATTAAACCGAAGATGCCGATAGAACCCGTAATGGTGGTTGGTGCAGCCCAAATTTCATTGGCTGGAGCAGCGATCCAGTAACCACCAGAGGCCGCAACGGCACCCATAGAAGCGATAACAGGCTTGCCAGCTTCACGTAATAAGGTGATTTCCTGACCGATCACTTCCGAGGCGAAAGCACTACCGCCACCACTGTCGATGCGCAGTACCACGGCTTTTACTTTATCGTCATGACGGGCGCGACGCAGCAGCGCAGCAGTAGAATCACCACCAATGGTACCGGCTTTAGCCGTGCCATCGATAATCATACCGCGCGCCACGACAACGGCGACTTTTTCGGTCATCGGGTTATCGAATTGCTTCGCCGGTAACACCAGCTTGCTGTAGTCGCCAAAGGTGACATGGTTGTAGGTGTTTTTGTCATTTTTACCTACTACCGCAATCAGGCTGCGGCGGAATTCTTCGCGGGTTTGGATGCTATCCACCAGTTTGTTGTCCAGGGCATACTTACTTAAGTCGCCTTCAGCGGCTGCGACTTTGGCATACAGACTGGCGAAGGTTTCATCAAAGTTATCCAGGGCAAAGCCACGACGGCCGGCAACCTGCTCTTTATACTGCAACCACAGCTCATTTAACCAGGCGATATTAGCTTCTTTCGCCTCGGGTGACATATCGTCACGGGTAAAGGGCTCCACCGCTGATTTATAAGTGCCGACCCGGAATACATGGGTATTGACCTTCAGCTTCTCTAACGCGCTCTTATAAAACATCGGGTAGCTGCCGTAACCTTCTAAAATCACTGCGCCCATTGGCTCCAGGCTGATTTGATCGGCATAGCTGGCCAGGAAATACTGGTTCTGCGCAAAGAAAGCGCCATAGGCAAACACTTTTTTGCCGCTCTCTTTAAAGTTCTCGATGGCTTTACCTACCGCCAGCATTTTATCCAGTGAGGCGCCGCCTAAACCGGACAGATCCATCACCATGGCTTGAATACGGTTATCTTTGGCAGCATGGTTGATTACCGCCACCACGTCGCGGACTAATACCTCAGGCGTTTCTTCCTGACCGCCCAGGCTTTCATTCATAATGGCGGCGAAGGGATCAACAAAGCGTTTCTCTTCAACTAAGTCACCGCGCAAGTTCAGATAAAGTGCTGACGTTTTCGCGACTTCTACCTTGTCACCGCCACTAAAGATGGCGCTGCCAATCAGAATAACGAACAGAATAAAAATAATATTCAGTACTGTAGAGCGAAAGCCTTTATAGACCGCCCAGATCGCGCCAAAGAAGCGCCGGATTAAACCTTTCTTTTTTTCAGCCATGAGGTTGTCCTATGTCCCGTATTAAAATGCAATTACACAAGGCTAATGCTAACGGCTTTTCGAATAAAGGCGAAACCGAATTTGTAAGAAAATGTTTAGCGCTTGCGAAACGGCGGCAAAGTCGCTAGAGTCTGGCTTTTACGACAGGTACGACCAGAGAGGTTTATGTGGCTTATCAACAATTATTACAACCGCTCGATCTCGGTTTCACAACATTACGCAACAGAGTCATTATGGGGTCGATGCATACTGGCCTCGAAGAAGAAAAAAACGGCTTTCATAAATTAGCAGCCTTTTATGCCGAGCGCGCCAAAGGCGGCGTTGGCCTGATTATTACCGGGGGCATCAGCCCGAACTTTCGCGGCAACCTGGTGCCCTTTGGCAGCCAGCTGAGTTTTTGGTGGCAGGTTGGCAAACATAAAGAAGTGACTGCCGCCGTGCACCAGCATGGTGCGAAAATTTGTTTGCAGTTATTACATGCCGGCCGTTATGGTTATCATCCGTTTAACGTTGCGCCAAGTAAGATTAAATCACCTATTACTCCCTTTAAACCCTCAGCTATGTCGGGTCGTCAGGTCCGCGCTACGATTAAAGACTTTGCCAATGCGGCCAAACTGGCGAAGAAAGCCGGTTACGATGGCGTAGAAATTATGGGCTCTGAAGGCTATCTGATTAACCAGTTTTTATGTCAGCGCACCAACCAGCGTACCGACGAGTGGGGTGGTAGTTTTGATAACCGTAGCCGCTTTGCGCTGGAAACCGTGCGTGCGGTGCGCGAAGCCTGTGGCCAGGACTTTATTATCATTTATCGCTTATCGATGCTCGACTTAGTCGAAGACGGTAATACCTTTGAGGAAGTCGTGGCCTTAGGTAAAGGTGTGGCCAAAGCCGGCGCCAGTATGATTAACACCGGTATCGGTTGGCATGAGGCACGGATCCCGACCATTACCACCCGGGTACCGCGCGCTGCCTTTAGCTGGATCACCGAGCGGGTGCGTAAGGAGTTATCAGTGCCGGTAATTGCCACTAACCGGATTAATGATCCGCAGGTAGCGGAAGATATCCTGGCCAATGGTCAGGCTGATTTAGTCTGTATGGCGCGACCATTTTTAGCTGATGCCGACTTTGTGAATAAGGCTGCTGCCGATCAGGCCGATTTAATCAATACCTGTATTGCCTGCAACCAGGCTTGTCTGGACCATATTTTCCAGCAAAAACGCGCCAGTTGTCTGGTCAATCCGCGCGCTTGCTATGAAACCGAGCTGAATTTTGTGCCGGCAACGCAGCGCAAAAAACTGGCCGTCGTCGGTGCCGGCCCAGCCGGTTTGGCGTTTAGTGTCTATGCCGCGCAGCGCGGCCATGAGGTGCATTTATTTGATAAATCGCATCAAATCGGTGGCCAGTTTAACTACGCCAAGCAAATTCCGGGAAAAGAAGAGTTCCATGAAACCCTGCGTTATTACGGCCGGATGCTGGAGCTGCATGCGATTAAGCTGCATTTAAATGCTGAACAAACCGTCGAGTCATTAAGCAGCGGTGGTTTTGATGAGATTATTCTGGCCAGCGGCATAGTGCCGCGGGATATTGGCTTGCCGGGCCAGGATCATCCGAAAGTGCTGAGCTATCTCGATGTACTGCGTGACCACAAAGCAGTGGGTAAACATGTGGCCATTATCGGTGCCGGCGGTATCGGTTTTGATGTTGCCGAATACCTGACTGAAGAGCACTCACTGACGCTACAACCCGATGCCTGGTTAAAAGAATGGGGTGTGGATAAGGCCTATCAGGCGCGCGGAGCCTTACTTAAGGCGGAGCCAGCAGAGCCTGCTAAGCGCAAAATCTTTTTATTGCAGCGTAAAACCAGCAAGGTCGGCTCGGGTTTGGGCAAAACCTCAGGCTGGGCGCATCGGGCTTCGCTGCAGAAAAAAGGGGTGGAGATGCTATCCGGCGTTAACTATCTGAAAGTAGACGATGCCGGGCTTTGGATCAGCATTAATAACGAAGAACGCTGCCTGGCGGTCGATAATGTGGTGATCTGCGCCGGTCAGGAGCCACTGCGGGCGTTACAGCAAGGCTTAGTTGAGCGGGGGCAGAAAGTGCATTTAATTGGTGGTGCGGATGTCGCGGCAGAATTGGATGCCAAACGCGCGATCCGCCAAGGCGCTGAGTTAGCTGCACAAATTTAAAGCGTATTCTCGATGGCAGCTGCACCATGCTGGTGCAGTTGGTCATATTTTTGTCATTTCTTTGCCCTATGTTTAGGCACCATTACCTGCTATCTTTAAAACGTTGACTGATACCTCACCGTTAGTTAACAGGGCTGTGTATAACAATCGAAAGCCTTGGTATTGCTATTGCATAGCCAACGACATCCCCGTAAAACAATATAAACCCCGGGGTTAATATAGGACGCATCACATCACAGGCAAAGCGTCGTACCAAAGTACAGCGCTAGGGGAGAAAATATGTCAGGTGTATTAACCATGATTCTGGCAGGCGGCGAAGGTACGCGCTTGGCACCATTAACCGCAGTAAGGGCCAAACCTGCAGTACCCTTTGGTGGTAACTACCGCATTATCGATTTTGTACTGAACAACTTTGTGAACTCTGATTTATTACAAATCTTTGTTATTACCCAATTTAAATCGCATTCCTTGATGAAACACCTAAGCCGGGCCTGGCGACTTGGTGGTATTACTAACCGCTTTATTGATCCTATCCCGGCGCAAATGCAAACCGGTAAGCACTGGTATCTGGGTACGGCCGATGCCATCTATCAAAATCTACACCTGATTGAAGGCCTGGATCCGGAGCATATTTGTGTGTTCGGTGGCGACCATATTTATAAAATGGATGTGCGGCAAATGCTGGACTTTCATCGCAATAAAGCCGCCAAACTTACGGTCGCGGCCATCCCGGTGCCCATTGATCAGGCACATGAATTCGGCATTATTGAGGTTGACCACGAAGGGCGGATGATTGGCTTTCAGGAAAAACCAAAAGAAAATCCTAAAACCATCCCCGGCCGGCCGGATATGGTGCTGGCGTCGATGGGGAATTATATTTTTGAAGCGAATTGCCTGGTTAGGGTGTTAAACGAGGATGCCAAGAAGGCAGACTCGAAACATGACTTTGGCCATAATATTATTCCTGAGCTGGTGCCAACCGGCGAGGTGTTCGTCTACGACTTTTCCACCAATAAAATTCGCGGTGAATCCGAGTCCAGCTCAGGTTACTGGCGCGACGTGGGTACACTGGACTCGTACTATGAAGCCAATATGGATTTGATTTCTATTGACCCGCCTTTTGATGTCTATAACCGTTACTGGCCGCTACGTAGTTATACACCACCGATGCCACCGGCGAAATTTGTCCATGACCAAGCTAACCGTACCGGGCAGGCAATCAGTTCAATGGTTGCTGCCGGCTGTATTGTTAGTGGTTCTATCGTTTATCAGTCGATACTGGGCTATAACGTCCATGTGCATAGCCACAGCTATATCGAGAAATGTGTGCTAATGGGCAATAACGATATCGGCCGTGGCTGTCGGATCCGCCGTGCCATTATCGATAAAGATGTTAAGATAGCCCCAGGCACGGTGATTGGCGAAGATATTGAAGCGGATCGCAAGCGCTTTCATATCTCGCCAGGTGGTGTGGTAGTGATCCCCAAAGGTGCGAAAGTGGGTTTTGATAACGACGTGAGCAGCAACTAAGGTTGCTGCTTTAAGCTAGAAAAGGATCTGCCTGGTGCGAATTTTGTTGTTGTGTAGTGAATATGAAGGGCTGATCAAAACCGGTGGCCTTGCCGATGCTTGTCGCGGCATAGCGCAGGGATTGGTTGATGCCGGCCATCAGGTTACCGTGTTATTGCCGCAATATACCAATCTTTACAGCCGGCCAACCGGTGAATGGCACTCGGTTTATTTTCATTTAGGCGGTCGGCCACTGGGCTGTGCGGTACGACAGTTGGCACAAGCCAGCCAGGGTGGGGTGGATATCCGCCTGCTGGAGCATCATGACTTTTTTCATCGTGAGAGGCCCTATGATGATGGTGATCAGGGTTATGCCGACAATCCGCTACGCTTTGGGTTTTTCTGTAAAGCAGCGCTGGAATGGTGCCGCCAGTATTTGCCGGATGTTGACCTGATCCATGGCCATGACTGGCAAACCGCAGTAACAGCGGCCTATTTAAAACAGCATTATGCGCAGGATCCGGTACTTGGCAGAGTCCCCTTTGTCTTTACTATCCACAATGGTGCCTATCAGTTAACGGCCGGCGCAGAGTGGTTTGGTAAGCTGGAACTGGCGCAGCAGCAGGATCACTTTCTGAATATGCTGGAGCAGGGCATTCGCTATGCGGCTAAGGTCAATACCGTCAGCCAGGGCTATCGTGACGAGTTGTTATCGGAGCCGGCGGCCAATGGTTTGGCCCGCTTATATCAGCAGCGGCAAGCTGATTTTGTCGGTATTCTGAATGGCTGCGATTATCAGCAGTGGGATCCGGCCACCGATTTAACCTTAATTAAAAATTTCGATAGCACCGATCTGAGCGGCAAAGTAGCCTGTAAACAACAGCTAAAAGCCCGGTTTCATTTACCGGCGGCCGACGTGCCGTTAATGGTAGCGGTAAGCCGGATCACCGGTCAGAAAGGCTATGACTATCTGATCCCGGCATTGCGCCAGTTTTTGGCGCTAAGTAAGGTGCAGGTGTTTATTGTTGGCAGTGGTGAGCAACATTATTGCCGGCAACTCTATCAGTTGCAGGAAGATTTCCCGGCGCAGTTCCGCTTTTTTGAGGGCTTTGATGAGGCTCTGGCACACCAGACCGAAGCGGCCGGTGACTTCTTTTTAATGCCATCGTTATTCGAACCCTGTGGCTTAAATCAGCTGTATAGTCTGAAATATGGTGCTGTGCCTGTGGTACGGTTAACCGGCGGTTTGCGGGATACCGTGATACCTTGGCCAGACCAGGCCGCAACGGGCATTGGTTTTAGTGACGTCAGTATCGCCGCTTTGTTGTCGGCGTTACAGCAAGCCGAGCAACTTTATCTGCAACAGCCAGCCTATCGGGCGGTGCAATTACGCGGTATGCAACAGAACTTTAGCTGGCAAAGCTCGGTGCAAAGTTATATTCAGCTTTACCAACAGGCGTTGACCGAGCAGTTTTCGCGGACTTAATCGCCACTTGCGCAGCGTGCTGCAAAATTGCCGTGAGTCGGACGGTTTTTTTTGATAGCCTGCGCAGCAACAGCACTCGCTATTTACAGGTAAGTTTATGGATGCATTAACTCTTCTGACCAGCCGTTATTCTTCGCCGCGCCTAACCGAGCCGGCTCCCTCAGCTGAAGCTATGGCACTGATTAAACGTGCCGCGGTGCAGGTACCGGATCATGGTGCCTTACGACCATGGCGTTTTGTCGTAGTGCAAGGGCGGGAGGCGCTGGTTCGCTTAGGCGATATTTTTGCCGAAGCGGCGATTGAAGAAGATCCTACCATTTCGCTGGAATTACAGGAGCGGGCACGGCAGTTGCCACTGCGGGCACCGATGGTGATTGTCTGTATTGCGAAGATTACCGACCATCCGAAGGTCCCCGCAGCGGAGCAGGTACAGTCCACCGCCTGTGCAGTGATGGCAATGCAGCAAATGGCCTTTGCCTTAGGTTATGGTGGTATTTGGCGCACCGGCGCTTACACTCAGTATGATTATGTTAAGCAGGCGTTTGAGCTGGCAGCAGATGATGAAATTGTTGGCTTTTTATATCTCGGCACGCCAAATGGCGAGGCACCTAATCGCACACCCTTGGATGCGGATAACTTTTTCTCTGCGTTTTAATCAGTTGGTCGGGCTGATAAATACTGTGAAGTCTGACGTTATCCCAACACTTTAAGCAGAAAAAACCCGCAAATTATTGCGGGTTTTTTCTGTCTTATCAGAATGTTCTATTCAACATTCAACAATTAGAACTCGGCATTACCCGGTGTCCGTGGGAAAGCAATTACATCGCGCACGTTACCGACACCGGTAACATAAGACACTAAACGCTCAAAGCCCAAACCAAAGCCGGCGTGTGGTACTGTGCCGTAGCGGCGTAAATCGCGATACCAGCCGTAATCTTCTTTGTTCAGACCCATCTCGTCCATGCGCTTATCCAGCATCTCGAGGCGCTCTTCACGCTGACTACCACCGATAATCTCACCGATCCCCGGTGCCAGGACGTCCATCGCTGCCACGGTTTTACCGTCTTCATTTAAACGCATATAAAAGGCTTTAATGTCTTTCGGGTAGTTTTGCATAATGATTGGCGCACCAATATGCTCTTCGGCCAGATAGCGCTCGTGTTCAGACTGCAGGTCAACGCCCCATTCTACCGGGTACTCGAATTTCTTACCGCAGGTTTTCAGAATTTCGATGGCATCGGTGTAGTCCATCCGCACAAAGCTGGAGTTCACCACCTTCTCCAGCCGGTTGATCGCATCAGCATCAATCCGCTCGGCAAAGAAGGCTAAATCGTCGGCGCGCTCGGTCAATACCGCTTTAAACACGTACTTCAGCATATCTTCGGCCAGTTGGGCGATATCTTTTAGTTCGGCAAAGGCGACTTCCGGTTCAATCATCCAGAACTCAGCCAGGTGACGGCTGGTGTTCGAATTCTCAGCACGGAAGGTTGGGCCAAAGGTATAGATCTTTGACAGCGCACAGGCATAGGCTTCACCGTTCAGCTGACCTGATACCGTTAAAAACGTCTCTTTACCAAAGAAATCCTGGCTAAAATCGACTTTACCCTGATCGTTACGTGGCAGGTTATGAATATCCAGCGTACTGACGCGGAACATCTCACCGGCCCCTTCAGTATCCGAACCGGTAATAATTGGCGTACTGATCCAGTAATAACCCTGCTCATGGAAAAAGCGATGGATGGCTTGGGCCAGACAATGCCGTACCCGGGTGACCGCGCCCATAATATTGGTGCGTGGCCGCAGGTGCGCCTGTTCGCGCAGATATTCCATGCTGTGGCGTTTTGGCGCCATTGGGTAAGTATCCGGGTTTTCTACCCAGCCAATCACCTCGACGGCGTCAGCCTGAATTTCATAGGCCTGGCCCTGGCCCTCAGAGCGGGCGATAACGCCTGAAACGATCACCGAGCAAGAGGTCGTCAAACGCTTCACTTCAGTTTCATAATTATTCAGGCTGGCCGGAGTTACGGCTTGCACGGCGTCAAAGCAGCTGCCGTCATGCACGGCCAGAAATGAAATACCGGCTTTGGAGTCACGGCGGGTGCGGATCCAACCTTTTACAGTGATTTTATCGCCAATCGCATAGCGACCGGCCAGAACATCTTTAATAACAGCATGCGTCATGCAAACAACTCCACAGGGTAGATCTGAGGGCTTCAGTCGTGGTTGAGGCCTGATTTAGTCAAAGCAGTAATGATACTTGGCGCCTTGCTGAATACAAGTAAAAAATCACGCCGATGCTAAACAGTTAACGGCTTAAGGCCGGATTAGGGCAGGGTTAGGGCGAAGTGGCTAATACCCGGATGCGAATTTGTTGCAGACTGGGCAGATAAATCAGCCGTTGGCCATCCTGGCTGACAATGACCTCGCTGTTGCCCTGAAAGTGCCGGCTTTGCATGCGGTCGGCGTCATAAACCAGAGCTTGTAGTTGCTCAGATAACAGTAGTCGTTTGCCATCTTGTTGCATGGCGATAAGTTTTAGCTTTGTGCCGCTTTGTGGCTGCAGGGAACCACTATCGTAACTGAGCCGGAAACTAAAACCGCCGCTATGCGCCTCGGCGCCGGTTTTAAGGTTACGGCCGCTAATCAGGATCGGGCTACCCCGGCTTAACGCCCGTGTGGCGGTTAACCGCCACAGCGAGCCATCGGCCAATGCCAGTTGCTGTGCTGCGCTACTACTGATTTCAGACAGCAGGTACTGCACCGGTTGTCCGGGCAACTCTTGGGCTGGTAACGCGAGGCTCACCAAACCTAGCAGCAGACACAGGCGCTTTAACATTAATTCACTGCCTGATACAGGGTTTTTATCCAGCGCTCTTCGGTAATAAAGTTCCAGTGCCAGGCTTTGAACTCGTCGCCAAGGCCCTTGGCAATCAGTTCGGCTTCAGAGACGCCTTGCTGTTTAGCAGCAGTCACCAGCGCCAGGGTTTGCTCCAGCATCGCCAGCTCTTTTTGTAGGCCGGCTTTATTAGTCAGCTCACCATGGCCCGGAATCACCTGCGTTTGCTCATCAATTTTGCTAATGACATAGCGGGTATTTTCAATATATTGCTGCACATTACCGCCGTTATTGGTGTCGACGAACGGAAAGCGGCCCTGGAACATTAAATCGCCCATATGCACAATGTTTTGTTTCGGGAACCAAATCAGTAAATCACCATCAGTATGGCTGGCCGGCATCGGCTCCAGTACCATTTCAACGCCATGATGATTAATGGTAGTTTTCTCACTGATGGTGGTTTTTGGTAGGCCCGCACGGTCGAAATTGTTGTCAGCCATCAGCCGGGTTTTCACATTGGCATGGGCGATAATATTGGCATTAGCTGCCAGTGCTGCATTGCCGCCAACATGATCACCATGCATATGGGTATTAATCAGCGTAGTGAGCTCAGCCGGGCTTAAGGTTTTTAACGTAGCGCGAATTTTATCCGCCAGCTCGGCGTATTGACTATCAATCAGTAAGACGCCATCGCTGGTTGCGACTGCGGCCATATTGCCGCCAGCGCCGGTCAGCATATAAACGCTGTCTTTCAGCGGGGTAGCGTTAACCTGCACATCGGCAAAACGGTTGGCTAAGGCGACGCTGCTACACAGTAACAGCGCGGCGCCGGTTAAGAGGCTAAGAGGTTTGGTTATTTTCATTATGGGCTCCAATAATTTATTGTGATTAGGCACAAAAACTACGGCCTGTTCAGTTATCTGGTTTACTCTAGCACGACGAGGCGACCTCGTACATCGACCAACAGAGACGGCTTAGCTGTGCACTGCTAATAGTAAAGGGCGGCATAATATAGATCAGGTTATTAAAGGGCCGGACCCAGACACCGCGCTCGACAAACTGTGCCTGTAATTTCGCCACATCCACTTTTTGCCGCATTTCCAGCACGCCAATGGCGCCCAGCACGCGCACTTGTTTTACTGTCGCAAGATTAGCACAGGGGGCTAACTCCGCGCTAAGCTGTTGTTCAATCGCCGCCACCTGCTGCTGCCAGTGCCCCTCGGCAATGATGCGGATACTCTCCAGTGCTACCGCACAGGCCAGCGGATTGGCCATAAAGGTCGGGCCATGCATTAAACCGCCGGCCGCACTTAAACTGATACCGCGGGCAATTTCAGCGCTACACAGCGTGGCTGCCAGCGTCAGATAGCCACCACTTAACGCCTTACCCAAACACATAATATCAGGGGTGATTGCCGCATGCTCACAGGCAAACAGCTTACCGCTGCGACCAAAGCCGGTAGCAATTTCATCGGCAATCAGCAGCACCTGATACTGGTCACAGAGCCCGCGTACACCGCGTAAATAATTCGGATGATAAAAGCGCATCCCGCCATAGCCCTGAACGATCGGCTCCAGAATAATAGCGGCGATGTCATTGGCAGACTGGCGCAGCAGATCACGTAGCGGCGTCAGATCGTTATCGTCAAAAGGGCCGGCAAACGCGCTCTGTGGTGCCGGCAGGAAATCATGCTGTGGCAGTAACTTACTAAACATAGTATGCATACTGTCATGCGGATCGCAGACCGCCATCGCCGCAAAGGTATCCCCATGGTAGCCTTTGCGCAGACTCACCAGCCGGGTCTTTTGGGTTTGACCCACACCTTGCCAGTATTGCAGCGCCATTTTCAGCGCCACTTCCACCGCAATAGAGCCGCTGTCGGCCAGGAAAACCTTGCTGAGATTGGCCGGTACCATCTTAAGCAGCTGCTGACAGAGTGCCACCGCCGGCTGATGGGTAATGCCGCCAAACATGACATGCGCCATCTGGCTAAGTTGGCTGCTGATAGCCTGATTCAGCCGTGGGTGATTATAACCATGCACGGCTGACCACCAGGAAGCGGTACCGTCAATCAGTTTACGGCCGTCTTCCAGCTCCAGTTCGCAGCCATCGGCCCGCACTATCGGATAAACCGGTAGTGGCGTTAACATCGACGTATAGGGGTGCCAGATATGCTGGCGATCAAAATCCAGATCTGCGCTCATAAAATAACCAGTAGTAAACTTTGGTGGCTGGTCTGCGTTGACAAGCCGGGGTTGGTCGCTAGACTAGCGGAAAAACCATTGCGGCTCAATGCTGCTACGCTGATAACAGGGATCCCCATGCAGGCCACATCTTTTCAGGTTACTCCCCGCCATAACTGGACTTTAGCCGAGGTTAACGCGCTGTTCGCCTTACCCTTTAACGATCTATTGTTTCAGGCACAGTCGGTGCACCGGGCACATTTTAATGCCAATGAGGTGCAGGTTAGCACCTTGCTGTCGATTAAAACCGGTGCCTGTGCCGAAGATTGTAAATATTGCCCGCAAAGTGGTCATTACAATACCGGCCTTGAACGTGAGCGGTTGTTAGAGGTAGAAAAGGTGCTGCGCCAGGCCGCAGCCGCGAAAGACA
Organism: Alishewanella sp. WH16-1; assembly: GCF_001441695.1. NCBI lineage: Bacteria > Pseudomonadati > Pseudomonadota > Gammaproteobacteria > Alteromonadales > Alteromonadaceae > Alishewanella > Alishewanella sp. WH16-1. The sequence continues at coordinate 106,118 of NZ_LCWL01000024.1, forward strand.
AGGGCGCCAGTCGCTTTTGTATGGGCGCCGCCTGGAGTAATCCTAAGCAGCGTGATATGCCGTATTTAATTGAGATGGTGCGTGGTGTAAAAGCCATGGGCCTGGAAACCTGTATGACACTGGGTAAGCTGGAGCCGGAGCAGGCGCATTCACTGGCCGCAGCAGGCCTGGATTACTACAACCATAACCTGGATACCTCGCCGGAGTTTTATGGTGAAATTATTACCACCCGCAGCTATCAGGATCGACTGGATACGCTGAGCCATGTACGCGATGCCGGCATGAAAGTCTGTTGTGGTGGCATTGTCGGTATGGGCGAAAGTGCCAATGACCGCTCGGCGTTACTGATGCAAATCGCCAATCTGCCGCTGCATCCGGAGAGTGTGCCAATTAATATGCTGGTCAAGGTAGAAGGCACACCGCTGGAGAATGTCGCCGATCTGGACGGTTTTGAGTTTATCCGTACCATCGCCGTGGCCCGTATTATGTTGCCGCACAGTCATGTTCGTTTATCAGCCGGTCGCAGCCGGATGAATGAACAGATGCAGGCGCTGTGCTTTTTCGCCGGCGCCAACTCCATTTTCTACGGTGACAAACTGCTGACCACCGAAAACCCGGCGGCGGATGCGGATATGCAATTATTTACCAAGCTCGGCATAGTGCCGGAAAAGCGCCAGGATGTGTCGGATGAAGCCCATGCGCTGGCACTGGCCGATGCCATTAAAGAGCAGCAAAATCCGCCGCTATATCATGCTGCAGGCTAAGCGCCATGCAGCTTGCCGCCATGCAACAGGCACTTGCCGAGCGCGAGGCTAAGGCGCTCAGGCGTAGCACCAGGGCACTTGGCGCCGTCTGTGGCCGGTTATTGCATGTCAATGGCCGGCAGTATCTGAATTTTTCCGGTAATGACTATCTGGGGTTGGCCAGCGAGCCCAAAGTCCAGCAAGCGCTGTGTGATGCGGTCAACCAATATGGGGTGGGCAGTACCGGCTCGCCTTTGGTAACAGGTTTTCATGCCGCGCATCAGGCATTAAGTGCTGAGCTTTGTGACTGGCTTGGTGTCGAGCGGGTCTTGCTGTTTAGCTCGGGTTTTGCCGCGAACCAAAGTATGCTGGAGTGTCTGGCCAGTGCCGATGATCAGCTGCTGCTCGACAAGCTTTGTCATGCCTCCCTGATTAGCGCCGCGCAGCAGCATCCCTCACAGGCCAAGCAGCCACTGCGGCGTTTTGCGCATAATGAGTTGGCTTCCTTAGAAAAGCTGTTACAAAAAACCGTCAGCGCCAGGCATCAGTTGGTGGTGACTGAAGGTGTGTTTAGTATGGATGGTGATAGTCCGGATTTGCCGGCTATGCTGAAGCTGTGTCAGCAGCATCAGGCCGCGCTGCTACTGGATGATGCGCATGGTATAGGCGTACTGGGGCCTGAGGGGCGCGGTACTGCGGCGGCTCAGGGGGTGGCAAACTGCGAACTGTTCTGCACCATGGCGAATTTTGGCAAAGCCCTGGGTGCCAGCGGTGCTTTTCTGGCAGCGAACAGCACCGTTATCGAATATCTGGAACAGTTTGCCAAACATTATATTTACAGCACAGCGCTGCCACCGGCACTTTGCGCGGCGGTGCACTGTGCCATCCGCTTAGTTCGCACTGAGCAGTGGCGACGTGACCTGCTACAGGACAATATCCGCTTGTTCCGACAACTGGCAGCAGAGGCCGGTTTACCGCTGCTGCATGCAGAAGAGGCGACAACAAGCTGGCTGGATCGCAGCCAGCACAGTGCCATTCAGCTGCTGCTATTAGGCGAAGCCAGTCGTGCTTTGGCACTGAGCCAGGCCTTGCAACAACAGGGGGTTTGGCTGACCGCGATCCGGCCACCGACGGTACCACCTAACAGTGCCAGGTTACGCATAACGATTAGCACCAGTCATCAGCCGGACGATATCCGGTTTTTAATCAATACCTTAAGGCAGTACTTTTAATGCAAGCTGTAATGCACGCTTCTCAGGGCGCCATCGCCGCCTGTTTTGGTAAAGCCGCGGCCAGTTATCAGCACGCGGCCCGTTTACAGCGTCAGGTGGCCTATCAGGCGCTGGCCGATTTAACGGCTGCCGGTTCGTTTACAGGCACAACACTGGGCAAGACGCTCGATTTGGGGTGCGGCCCGGGTTGGCTGCATCCGGAGTTAGCACCGCATACCGAAACGCTGACTGCGCTGGATTTTAGTGCCGGCATGCTGGCGGCTGCCAAGGCTCAGGGGCAGGCGGCGCATTATCTGTTAGCCGATGCGGCGGCGATCCCACTGGCTGATGCCAGTATCAATACCGTATTTTCCAGTTTAATGCTGCAGTGGTGCCCTGAGCCAGCTCAGGTTCTGCGCGAAATTAGCCGGGTACTGACGCCAGGGGGCCGGGCTGTGGTCACGACTTTAGTTGCCGGCACCCTTAGCGAGTTGCAGACTGCCTTCGCCGCCGTGGATCAGCACCAGCATGTGCAACATTTTTTACCCCTCAATGCACTCAGCACCGCCGCAGAGACCTCAGGCGCGAGCTGGCAAGTGCACAGCTATCAGCTTGACCTTAACTACCCGGATATCTTTGCGCTGGCAAAAGAGCTAAAACAATTGGGTGCCAGTTATATTGCCCATCGTGGGCGGCAGGGGTTAACCGGCAAGGGTTACTGGCAACAGGTTGCGGCGGCTTATCCCAATGCCAGTGCCACAGGTTTAACGGCCAGCTATCAGGTTGCGGTGTTACAGCTTAGCAAGCCATGCAGGGATTAATGATGAGTCAACACTGTTTTTTTGTTACCGGCACTGATACCGATGCCGGTAAGACCTATGTCAGTGCCTTATTGTTACAAGGCTATGCTGCTTTGGGCATTGCGGCGCTGGGTGCGAAACCGCTGGCGGCGGGTGCAGAGCAGGCGGCGGATGGCAGTCTGCAAAATAGTGACGCGTTACTGCTACAGCAGCATTCTGGTATCGCGTTACCTTATGCGCAGCATAATCCGGTGTGTTTAGCCGAACCAGCCGCACCGCATCTGGTGGCCGCGGCCGCCGGTATCAGGCTGGATGAGCCACAACTGACTGCACATTTGCAGCAGTTACAGCAAACTCAGGCACAGCGCATTTTAATCGAGGGTGCCGGTGGTTGGTTATTACCCTTATCGGAAAAGCGTTATCTGGCAGATTGGGTGTTAGAGCAGCAGTTGCCGGTGGTGTTAGTGGTAGGCATTAAGCTGGGCTGTTTAAATCATGCCATGCTTACGGTGCGGGAATTAGAGCGCAGTGGCGCCAAAATCCTTGGTTGGGTCGCCAATATTATCAGCCCGGATATGCTGTACCTGGCACAAAATATTGCGGACTTAACGCAGCGTATTCAGGCGCCGTTGCTGGCTACTGTGCCTTATGCCGCTGTCGCTAAGCCGGAAATCGCGCTTCAGTTAGCGGCAGCCTTAGAACAACAACTGACTTAGGCCGTTGTGAGTGCTTATGTTTACTTACACGTTTTACCTGACTTTTCATATTTTTTGCCGTAAAACGGCAACCAGAAATTGAATTCAGGGTCTATGCCCATATATACAGGTGCAGTAAATCTTAAGGGGATGTATCGATGAAACGGGTGTTGTTATTTCTGGCAACTAACTTAGCGGTGATTTTAGTTCTGAGCATTGTATTAAATATCGTGTTCAGCTTTCTGGGAATAGACCATAGCAGTATCGGCGGCTTACTGGTGTTTGCCGCGATTTTTGGCTTTGGTGGCTCCTTTATCTCGTTACTGATGTCTAAGTGGATGGCTAAGCGCTCTACCGGCGCTGTGGTGATCACTCAGCCGCGCAATGCCACTGAGCACTGGCTGATGAATACCGTGGCCAAGCAAGCGAAAGCGGCAGGCATTGGTATGCCGGAAGTGGCGGTCTATGACTCGCCAGAAATGAATGCCTTTGCTACCGGGGCTAACCGCAATAACGCGCTGGTCGCGGTGTCGACCGGCCTGCTGCGCAATATGAGCGAAGATGAAGTCGAAGCGGTGTTGGCACATGAGGTGTCTCACATTGCCAATGGCGATATGGTGACGCTGACGCTGATCCAGGGCGTGGTGAATACCTTTGTGATTTTCTTAGCGCGTTTAATTGCCGGTGTTATTCGTAACAACAACCAGCAAATGGGTCAGTTGGCGTATTTTGCCATCGTTATCGTACTGGAAATGGTATTTGGTATTCTGGCCAGCATCATTGTGATGTGGTTCTCGCGGCAGCGAGAATACCGGGCTGATGCCGGTGCCGCTCGTTTAGCCGGTGCCGGTAAGATGATTAAAGCGCTGGAGCGGTTAAAGTATAACCATGAAAGCCGCCTGGAAGGCAGTATGATGGCCTTTGGTATTTCCGGTAAGAAAGCCAAATCAGAACTGTTCTTAAGCCATCCACCGCTGGAAAAACGCATTGCTGCGTTGCAAAACAGCCGTCAGTTCTAATTTTTCGCTCTGACAAACACCCCGCTTGTTGGGGTGTTTGTTTTTCTGCAGAGGTGCCAACATGTTACAGCAAACCCCATTTTCTATTCTTGAACTGGCTCCAATAAGAGATAACGGTGATGTTTCTGAGGCATTGCATCATGCCTTGGCTTTAGCTCAGCATGCGGAAGCGCTCAATTTCAATCGATTCTGGGTTGCAGAGCACCATAATATGGATGGTGTTGCCAGCTCGGCAACGGCAGTGCTGTTAGGTTATCTGGCGGCCAACACGCAACGAATTAAGCTTGGATCCGGTGGAATTATGTTGCCGAATCACGCGCCTCTGGTGGTGGCCGAGCAGTTCGGTACCCTGGCTACCTTATATCCGAATCGTATCGAGCTGGGACTTGGCCGGGCGCCCGGAGCAGATCAGTATACGGCGGCCGCCTTGCGACGGAGCCGTGATGGTAGTGCTGACGACTTCCCGGAAGATGTCGCTGAGCTACAACACTATTTGGGGCCAAGGCAGCCAGGCCAAAGAGTCATTGCTGTGCCTGGCATGGATACTCAGGTACCTATCTGGTTGCTTGGTTCCAGTTTGTTTAGTGCTCAGTTGGCGGCTTATCGTGGCTTACCTTATGCTTTCGCGTCTCATTTTGCGCCACGTTTTCTGCAACAAGCCATTCAGTTGTATCGCGATAATTTCAGACCCTCTGCGGTGCTGGCCAAGCCCTATGTGATGATTGGCGTTCCTTTGTTTGCTGCAGACACCGATGAGCAGGCACATTATCTGGCAACCACGGCTTATCAACGGATCCTTGCCTTGTTTCGCGGACAATCATTGCAAATGAAACCTCCTGTCGCCTCGATGAATGGTTTATGGCAACCCCATGAGCAACGAGCAGTAGAGGAGTTTTTAGCGATGGCAGTTATTGGCGGGCCAGACCAGGTTAAAACGGGTTTAGAGCGCATCTTGCAGCAAACCGGGGCCGATGAGCTAATATTTACCTGTGATTTTTATCACTTTGCAGACCGTAAGCGTAGCTTTGAAATTGCCGCAATGCTAAAACAGTAACCGGAATAACCGCACCCTTGCAGGTGCGGTATCTCATCACACCTTACGCACAAACTCCGACTTCAAACTCATGGCGCCAAAACCATCAATTTTGCAGTCGATATCATGATCACCTGATACCAGCCGGATATTCTTCACCTTAGTGCCAATTTTAACTACTGCTGAAGAGCCTTTGACTTTTAGATCTTTAATTACTGTAACGGTATCGCCGTCCTGCAGCAAGTTGCCGGCGCTATCGCGGATCTGTAAGCCTTGCTCACTGGCGGCACTCTCTGTCGCAGACCATTGATGGCCACAAGCCGGACAAAGTAACAGCTCGCCATCCTGATAGGTGTATTCAGCCTGACAATTGGGACAGGCGGGTAAGGTTTGCATACAAGACTCCAACTTGGAAAACCGCGCATTATAGTTGATAGTCTCAGGCTTGTCCTGTCAGTATTTAGGCGCTTTATCTTCGCTATTCAGCTAAATGCCGCGCTGAGACCGCCGCGGCGCGGATAATTTGTTATGCTGCCGTTTCGCTTTGTTTGTCTCGCACTTTGCAGGCTAAGTTGAGGAGAGCTTATCTATGACCCTGGCGATGATTCCGGCACCCACTATCGCTGCTTTTAATCCACCGCGGCGTATTTTAATGGGCCCCGGGCCTTCTGATGTGTATCCGACTGTACTGGCAGCGCAGAGTAAACCAACCGTCGGCCATTTGGATCCGCTGTTTGTCGGCATGATGGATGAACTGAAACAACTGCTGCAATATGCGTTTCAAACCCGTAATGAGATGACGCTGGCGATTTCCGCACCGGGTTCAGCCGGGATGGAAGCCTGTTTTGTTAACTTAGTGGAACCGGGTGAGAAAGTGATCCTTTGTCGTAACGGCGTCTTTGGTGAGCGGATGCGGCAGAATGTCGAGCGCTGCGGCGGTATTGCCGTGACGGTTGATCATAGCTGGGGCGAACCGGTCGACCCGGCTAAGGTTGAAGATGCGTTGAAACAGCACCCGGATGCACGCTTTCTGGCCTTTGTGCATGCGGAAACCTCAACCGGGGCGTTATCAGATGCCAAAACGCTCTGTGCGTTGGCCAGGCAGTATGGTTGTTTGAGTATTGTGGATGCCGTCACTTCACTTGGTGGTGTCGAGCTGCGCGTGGATGACTGGGGTATTGATGCCATTTATTCCGGCAGTCAGAAATGTTTGTCTTGCGTACCGGGTTTATCACCGGTGTCTTTTTCGCCGGCTGCAGTGGCAAAAATCAAAGCACGTAAGACGCCGGTACAAAGCTGGTTCCTCGATCAAAGCCTTGTAATGTCCTATTGGAGTGGTGGTGCTAAACGGGCTTATCACCATACCGCGCCGGTTAATACGCTGTATGCGCTGCATGAGTCGCTGCGTTTATTAGCCGAAGAAGGCCTGGAGCAAGCCTGGGCCAGACATCAGGCAATGCATCAGCAGTTAAAGCAGGGATTACAATCACTGGGTATCGACTTCGTGGTGGCTGAACCATACCGTTTGCCGCAATTAAATGCCATTTATATCCCGGTCGGCGTGGAGGATGCCGCAGTGCGCAGCCGCTTGCTTAATGACTATAATCTGGAGATTGGTGCTGGCCTTGGCGATCTGGCCGGTAAAGCCTGGCGCATTGGCCTGATGGGCTTTGGCGCCCGGCGCGAAAATGTGGCGCTGTGTTTACAGGCACTGAGTGAAGTTCTGCGTTAGTTCGGGTTGATGGTTAGCAACAAGCCAGCGTTTCAGTGCTGGCTTTTTTTATCGTTTTTTCCGGGCATTTGAGCAGCTGTGACTACCCGTGGTAGCGGCATTCTGTTAGTTTCTGGCTATTAGAATAACAATATAACAGCAATGAGGTGTCAACCATGGCTATCAGCCGCCGTTTCCCGCTAACCGTACTCTCTCTGTGTTTTGCTAGCTGCTTTAATCCGGCCTTGGCCAGCTCAGCAAGCGAAGGCTACTATCGTTTCCCTGCTGTGCAACAAAATCAACTGGTGTTTACCGCCGAAGGCGACATTTGGCACAGTGCTCTGGATAAGCAACAGACACAACGACTGACTACGCATCCGGCACTGGAGCGCGAGCCGTTGCTGGCACGCGATGGTCAGACTCTGTATTTTATTGCCAATTACGATGGTGCCGATGAGATTTATCAGTTGCCGCTGAGCGGCGGCACTGCCACGCGTTTGACTTTTGAAAATAGCCGGGTTCGCTTGCAGCAAACCTTAAGCGATGGCCGGGTGTTATATGCCACCGATAATACCGTTGGCCCGGTTAATTATTGGCAATTGAAATTACTTAATCCGCAAACCGGCATCGCTACTGTGTTACCGCTGGCCGATGCGAATAGTGGTCAATTGGATGAAAGCAGCAATACGCTGTTTTTTACCCGCTTTGGTTTACATCTAACCGGTGACAACGCCAAAGTTTACCGCGGTGGAGCCATGGGCGAGCTGTGGCGTTGGACGCTGGGCTCAAATACAGAAGCCGAGCGGATGTTGCCTGAGCATCAGGGCTCAATTAGCCAGCCACAGCTGTGGCAAGGTCGACTGTATTTTATCAGTGATGCCGATGGTAATACGAATATCTGGTCGGTTGCGCTCAACGGGCAGGATTTGCAGCAGCACACCCGCCAGCAAGACTGGCGTATTGGCCGCTTATCGGTCAGCGACGGCAAGGCGGTCTATCAGCTCGGCGCTGATCTGTATCAACTGGATTTAGCTAGCAATCAAACGCAGCCAGTAAAACTGCAACTGGCGTCCGATCGTTTACAGCAGCGGGAGCGTTGGCTGGAGCAGCCATTACGTTACCTGACTGATGTCACGGCCAATGCCAATACCAAACAAGCCGTGTTAACTGTGCGAAGTCAGGTGGTGCTGGTCGGTCAGGGCAACAGACGCACGGTGCAAATCGCCACGCCGGAGGGGAGTCGTTCCCGGCAAGCGTTGTTAAGTCATGACGGTAGCTGGGTCTATGCCATTAACGATGCCAGTGGTGAAAATGAAATCTGGCGCTTTGCGGCCGATGGCTCTGCTCGCTCAGAGCAACTGACAAAAGATGGCAGCACCTTTCGCTGGGGCTTACATCTGTCGCCGGATGGCCGTTATCTGGCGCACGATGATAAAAACGGCGATCTCTGGTTGCTCGATTTACAAAACGGCAGTAACCGCAAAATTTATCAGCAAGGCTGGGGCCATTCCCCTTATGCCGATGTGATCTGGTCGGCGGATAGCCAGTTACTGGCTTTTACCCTGAATCATCAGCAGCGACCGCGCAGTCAGGTGGTACTGTACAGCCTGGCGGAGCAGCGCAGTGAAGTGTTGACCAGTGATAAGTATGAGTCTTATGCGCCGGCCTTTAGCCCGGATGGGCTCTGGTTGTATTTCTTATCTGACCGCCAGTTCCGCGCCACCCCTTCCAGCCCCTGGGGCGACCGTAACCTGGGGCCGATGTTTGATAAAAGAGCAGAAATCTTTGCCCTTAGCCTGAAAACGCAGGCCTGTTTCCCCTTTGCCGCGGAGCAAGAACTGGTGACCTGCGACAATAAAGCCGCAACCGACAGCCAGCAAGGGCGGCGAGGGCAGCGTATCGACTGGCAGGGATTAAACAGCCGGCTGTGGCAAGTGCCGCTGGACGCGGGTAATTACCGTAGCCTCAGTTTGAATAACGAGCGCTTATATTTATTAAGTCGCGAGCAAGGAGATAATGCCGCGACCCTGATCAGTGTCAATATCGCTAAAACCGGGGTTAAGAGCAGCAATCTGACCAAGGGTGTGGCGGGTTATCAGCTTTCTGCTGATGGTAAACAATTGTTTATTCAAAAAGCCGGTCAGAACAATAGCGGTGAGCTGCTGTTGGTGCCGGCAAGCGATAAGTTACCGACTGAGCTGAGTAATGCCCGCTTTAATACCGCGGCGTTGCGGCTTGCGATATCCCCTGTGATTGAGTGGCGGCAAATGTTTAATGATGCCTGGCGTATGCACCGCGATTTCTTGTTTGATAAACAAATGCGCGGTCTGGATTGGCAGGCCACGCGCGAAAAGTATGAGCCATTATTACAACGCGTGACCGATCGCTATGAACTGGATGACCTGCTGTCACAAATGATGGGCGAGCTTAATGCCTTGCACTCACAGGTTCGTGGCGGTGAATATCGCGAAGATCCGGTAGCCCCGGCTGCAGCCAGCCTGGGTGCGCGTTTAAGCAATCAGGCTGATGGGGTACGGATTGAACATATCTATCAGACGGATCCGGAATTACCGGCGCAGGCCGCGCCGCTGGCCAGGCCCGGCGTGGCGATTCAGGTTGGTGATGTGATCACAGCGGTTAATGGCCAAAGCATCAGCAACCTCGCCGATCTGACCACCGCACTGCGTAATCAGGCCGGTCGCCAGGTGTTGCTGGCAGTGCTGCGGGGCAATAGTCGGTTACAAAGTATTGTCGAGCCAATACCGGCTGGTCAGGAAGCGATGCTGCGCTATCAGGATTGGGTACAACAGAATCTGCAAAAAGTCAGCAGTGCCTCCGCTGGTAACTTTGGCTATCTGCATCTGAATGCGATGGGCCCGGCGGATATTGCCAATTTCGCCCGTGAGTTTTATGCCCAGTTCCAGAAAGACGGCCTGATTATCGATGTGCGGCGTAACCGCGGCGGCAATATTGATAGCTGGATTATCGAAAAGCTGTTGCGTCGCGCCTGGTCGTTTTGGCAGCCAACGCATGGTGCCCCCTATACTAATATGCAACAAGCGTTTCGTGGTCATTTAGTGGTATTGGCCGATCCTTTAACCTATTCCGATGGTGAAACTTTCTCTGCCGGAGTGCGGGCCCTGGGTCTTGGCCCGGTAATTGGCCAACGCACCGCCGGTGCCGGGGTGTGGTTATCCGGTCGTAATTTACTGGCGGATCGTGGCGTGGCGCGGGTGGCAGAAACCCCGCAATTCGCAATGGACGGCCGCTATATTATCGAAGGCTATGGGGTCGAGCCGGATCTGCTGGTAGTAAATTTACCTTATGCCAGTTTTAACGGTCAGGATGCGCAACTGGAAGCCGCCATCAACTATTTATCGCAACAGCTGCAACAGCAGCCGGTACAGCCACTAAGAGCAGCACCGCTGACACCAGCCATTGCGGAAGATATTAAACGCTGATTAGGCTTGCTTTTTTAACTTTCGGGCGTATCTTGAATACAGGCGGCTTGCGCTGAGTGTGGGAATGGCAGCGGCGTAAACCGTCCCTGGTAAAGGCGAAGAAGGAGTTGTTATGCCATTTAGTACTGAGCTGATAGAAGAACTAAAAGTATTGGCGTTGTTTAATCTGGACAGTGTTAATTCAGGGATCAAGGCGCATAAAGTTGCACAGCCTGAGGTATTAGCGGCGATAAGCCGACTCTATGCTAAGGGTCTGATCAGTCAGCCAGATGGCGGTTATCTGACCGATCTGGGCATTCACTGTGCTGAGCAGTTACAGAGTACCTTGCGGATCCTCGGCGCTACACAAAGTTAGACAGGCTGGATAAATGACAATTACGGGCGCTTTAGTGTCCGTAATTGTTTATGGTTTAACTGAAGTTGTTGCTGTAGATGACGCGCCGCATCAGTTTTACCGGCAAAAATCAATTGTTCATAATGCTGATTCAATGCCATTAGTACCGGTGCTTGTGTCGGATTTGCGACGGCCAACTTATTGAGCCAGCGGCTTAACGGTTCGCTGGCCAGATCTGGTGCTGGTAAAACGGCTAATAACTGTTTACGCCAGTAATCGGGCGCCTGACGCAGTAACTGGTGTCGCTGCCGATACTGTTTAAACCAAATGCCAGCCGCTGTCAGCGCCAGCAATACCGCAAAGCTCAACATATACGGCCAGTATCGAAGCCAGCCGGCGAGGGTCGCCCAAAGTTCAGTTTGTTGCTGCTGATTAAAGCCCAAGACCCAGACTGACCATAAATAATCCAGATGCGACCATTGCAGAGCCATCTGCTGCAGCCAGCCAGGTTGCCAGCTGCTGAGTAATTCACGTTCCGGTTGGCTCAGCGCTTGCTCCAAACCCTGTAAAATTCGCTCCGGTGCAATGGCTGCGGTCGGATCAAACAAATGCCAGTCGCCATCTTGCAAATACTCAACCCAGGCGTGAGCATCGCGCTGCCTGACAATCAGATACTGCTGGCTGGTTTGCCAGTCGCCACCCTGATAGCCGCCAACCACCCGCGCCGGCACGCCGGCCGCGCGTAATAGCATAGCCGAGGCTGACGCGTAGTGACTGCAAAAACCACTGCGGCTTTGAAACAGAAACTGATCAATCGCATTAGCACCCAAGCGGGGTGGTTGTAAGGTGTAATAAAACGCTTGTTCACGAAACAACCTGGCCAGCGCCTCACTGATCGCATGGCCATCGTTACCATGTTGCTGCTTAAGTTGGGCAGCTAATTGTTGGCTTTGGGGATTAGCGGCTGCCGTTTGCAAATTGAGTCTCAGCTCCGCCGCTGACGCCAGAGGGATAGGGCTTAGCACACTGCTGACCTGATAACTTAACCGTTGGCTAATTACCTGGTTACTTTGCAGCAAGGCGGCGGGTCTTGGCCTGATATTGTCGCTCCAGCTTACGGGCAATCCCAGGCTAAACAGGTCGCGCTGAAAACTGCTCTCTGCCAAAATTTGATAGGTTAATGGCTGAGCGTCGGCCACCGCTGTGGTGTTGGTTGCTGGCGCGACTGTCTGACGGCGATCAAAACGACTATGTTGCAACCAGCGTCGGCCATCAAACTCCTCGTAGACTTTAGCCCGCCAGTACCATTGTTGTCGCGGTGGCGGTGCGCCATCGAAACTTACCCGAAAGGCGGTGGCATCGCTTTGCACTAGTTGCTCAATACTGCCGGGATCGAGTTCATTACCAAGGCCGGTAACGGCTTGCTGCTGATTCGGCATTTGCCACAGAGGTGGTAAACGCGGAAACAGTAAGAACAAGCCGAGCCAAAGCGGTAACGCCAACGCACAGGTTTTTAGTAATGGTGCCAGTCTTAACGGCTGACCATTAGGTGCAAACAGCTGAAACTGCAGGTATAGGTTGACACCCAGTAAGCCAAAGATCAGGCCAGCCAGCAGTATTTGCTGATGGAAAATAAAAGCGCAACTGATGGCAAAGTACTGCACCCAAACCAGCTGTATCGCATCACGGCGTAGTTGCAGGCTGAAGCTGCGGCCTATCGCCGCCAGCAATAGCACATGAAACATCAGATTTAGCGCCCCCAAACTTCGGGTTTGTAGCAGCAATAACAGCAAAACCGGGGCTAATAACCAGTTAATTTGCCTGGCGCTAAGTGGTTTAGTCTGTTGCCATAACCTGATACCGAGCCACAACAAAAGTAATACAAAAAGCCCGCTAGTCAGGGCATTAAAGGCGGGTTGGTACAGCAGCAGTATTGTCGCCTGCAATAAGGCAGCCACCCCTCGCCACGCGCGGCTCAGCTGCAGTTCCTGCGCTAGCATAACGCCAGCTCCTGTAAACAGCTGGTCAGATGGCGGTGGCCCCGGCCCAGGGCCAGAGTCTTACCGGGCAACATTAAGCCGTACTGACTGCCAGTTGTCTCCAGCTGTTGTAATTGATAACAGGCCATACTTAAGGCCTGCTCTAAAGCCGGGCCAGTTAGCGCCGGCACCTGAACCCATTGCTCAGAACGGGCAGCTGCCAGTGGAATTTGCCTGACAACAGGTTGTTCCGGATGCGTCGCCAGTTTTTTCCATAAAATACGGCTCGGTAAGTCGCCGGCTTGATAGGGCTTTAACTGATCGGCATCGGTTTGTGCTGTAGCGCGTTGTTGCCCGGGATCCGCTGCGGATAGGGGCGCTGAATCATTGGGTGGCATTGGCGCAGGATAGACCCACAACTGCGCAGACAGCGCCGGATAGCTCCAGCAATTGAATAACCCAAATGGGAATTGGCTACTTAACTTCAGGCGTGGCAGGCTGTAGCAACCGCGTGGCAGCAGCGGCAGCTGCAGGTTGAACTGTTGTTCGCCTTGCAGATTTGGCAACAATTGCTGCAGTTTTTGGCCATAGAGTCCTAACTGCAACATCCGGCAATCCCGGCTTTGCAGCTTGAGTGGTAAAGCACCGGGCGAACCGGCATAGGTTTGGGCATCGGCCAGCACGGCTAATCTGAGCCGATACAAGTTATAAAACGCTTGCAGCATGGTCAGCAGCAACAAACTTAGCAACATAAAGCTGCACAGTAAGATCAGATTATTCTGATAGTTAGTACCCAGTAAATATAACAGTACCACTAACACGGCAAACCAGAGCCCAAGCCGACTGGGCAGAATATAGATCCGCTGTTGCGTCAAGGTGAGTGCAGGCAGTGGCGGCTGCTTGCGATCCAAATAACGCAGGAAGTAACGACGAAGTGCTAAAGAGCCCGGCCAATTCATAGCGGACAGGGCGTTTGTTCCAGCAACTGCTGACTAAAAGGCGATACCCCGGCCACACTTTGCGGGTTCAGGCGATGCTCAGCCAGGTACGGAAACAGGGTTTGTACATCATCAGCAGTGGCATAATCCCGGCCGGCTAAAAATGCCAGTGCTTTTACCGCCCGGACTAAACCTTTGCCGGCCCTTGGCGATAACGGCAACATTGTTGTCTGTTGCCGGCTCGCCCGGATCAGTGCCAAAATATAGTCCAATAGTGGCTCGGTAATCTGCACCTGCTGTAACTGCTGCTGCATGCTGATTAATTGTTGCCCGCTGAGAGCTTGCTTAATCAAACTCAGCCGGGAGCCCTTGCTATCATCGCGCAGTAACTGCTTTTCTGCCTCGGCGCCCGGAAAGCCCAGCGCAAGCCGGAACAGGAAACGATCGAGTTGTGATTCCGGTAAGGCGTTGGTACCGGAATGAAAATGCGGATTTTGCGTTGCAATGACAAAAAAGGGTTCAGGCAAGGGCCGGCTTTCGCCATCGGTTGAGACTTGGCGCTCTTCCATCGCTTCGAGCAGGGCGCTTTGTGTTTTTGGACTGGCACGGTTAATTTCATCAGCCAGCAAAACCTGACTAAAGATGGGCCCGGGTTGAAAATAGAATTGCGCTGACCGGGTATCGTAAATATTCATCCCCAGTAAATCAGCCGGCAGTAAATCGTTGGTAAATTGTACGCGCTTATAGCTCAGACCCAAGGCATTCGCCAGCGCATGGGCGAGGGTAGTTTTACCCATGCCGGGCAGATCTTCGAGTAACAAATGGCCCTGAGCTAGCACACAACACAAAGCAAGACGGATTTGCGTGGCTTTACCCAGGATGACCTGATTTAGCTGCTGTTCGATTTGGTGCAAGTCTGCTAACACCCTGACTCCTTATTCACTGATGGCTGTCAGGCAAAGGTGCAACAGACAGCCAAGGGCGTGTTGACGTTTGCTGCTTGTTTTTGCAGCCGTTTGGCTGGTGTTTATACAAGGCAGAGCTTGTGATGTGTAGTTATTCTACATGAACAAGCGATAACGCAGTAGAAACGCCAGCCAAACGCTGCCCGAAGGGTTCGCGCTGGCGGCGCTTTGCTCTTTGTCACTCGTCACTTATTTAGAATAACTAAACTGCGCTCCTCGTTTCGCGATCAAAGCGCCGCCAGTGCGAACAAAATCTAAGCAGCAAACGTCAACACGCCCTAGTTTGATGCTTCCTGTAACCAGCGCACCAGCTCGGTACGGTTACGGCTATGGGTCTTCTTAAAAATGGCCGAGACATGTACCTTTACGGTGTTGGCACTGATTTGGAGCTGTTCGGCGATTTCTTTGTTGCGGGCACCTTCGGCAATTAACATACTGATCCGTTGTTCCTGATCCGTCAGCAGTGAAGGTAACTTAATCCGGCGATTCGATTGTTCGCGCAGTTGAAATAAGGCGTCCAACGCATCCGACATCACCTTGCGACCATAGTACAACTGACCGGACATCATGGTTTGCAGGGCGATTTTAATAAAGTCAGGTTTTTCGTCGTTGTACAGTACGCCACGCAAGCCGGCAAATAATGCCCGGTTTGGATCAATGAGTTGACGCTCGGCTTGAAATAAAAATAACGGTACCTGACGGCTAACACTAAGCAGTTTAGCGGAAAAGCCTTTCTTGACTGAGGTTTCACTACTGAATTGGTAACCGGCAAGAATACCTTTATACTGACGTTGCTGGGTAAAGGTAGCCAGCGAGCACTGCTCTACGTCAATTCCTGCTGCTTTCGCATGGCGGCAGGTGCTGAGTTGTTCAGTTTCATCAGTAAGTAAGATCAGGCGGGAAAATCTTTCCATAACAGCTACCTTTATCGCGATTACCCTAACTATATAACGGCAGACGCTGTTTTGAAAAGCGAAGACGCATGAAGAGAGTACTTTTTGTTTGTTTAGGCAACATTTGCCGCTCACCTACCGCACATTCTGTATTTCGGCAGCTTGCTGCAGAGCAGGGCCTGAGCCTGGAAATAGAATCGGCCGGCACCAGCGCCAGTCATAAAGGTGAGCCACCGGACCCACGCTCAGTTCGAACGGGTAACGCTGCCGGTTATCAGTTTGACGGTATCCGTTCACGCCCGGTGCAGCCGAATGATTTTGTCTATTATGATTTGATCTTAGCGATGGATAAACAAAACCTGGCAGATTTAACCGAGCGCTGCCCGGTAGAACTGCAGCACAAGTTACGGTTGCTGATGTCCTATCATCCTGATTTCAAAAAGCATCAGGAAGTTCCGGATCCCTATTATGGCGGCAGTAAAGGCTTTGAGCTGGTGCTGAAATTGATTGAACAAAGCTGTCAGCACTTGTTACGCCAGCTGGCACAGCAACAAGACGCCTTGCTCGACAGCCGTGAAGAGTCGGTGTAAAGCAGAAAAATCTCCGCTCGCGGGATTGAATTTACGTCCAGAAGTCTATAAGTTTAGCGGGTGTGTAACTAACTTACAGGAATTGCATCGTGACCACCTGGACGCCACATAGCTGGCGCAAACTGCCGATCCAGCAGCAACCGCAGTATCGGGATCAGCAACTGTTAACGCAAACAGAACAGCAACTGCACAAATATCCGCCATTAGTTTTCGCGCAGGAAACGCGGGATTTGTTTAGTCAGCTCGGCCAGGTGGCCGAGGGTAATGGCTTTCTGCTGCAGGGTGGCGATTGTGCGGAAAGTTTTAATGATTTTAATGCACCGAAAATCCGCGATACCTTCAAAGTATTAATGCAGATGGCGGTGGTACTGACCTTTGCCGGTGGCTTACCGGTGGTTAAGGTTGCCCGCATGGCCGGCCAGTATGCTAAACCACGTTCCAGTGACCTGGAGACAATTAACGGCGTCAGTTTACCCAGTTACCGTGGTGATATCGTCAATAGTTTTGAGTTTACCGCGGAAGCCCGCGAGCCGGATCCGGCGCGTTTAGTTACGGCTTACCATCATTCGGCGGCGACACTGAACCTGCTGCGCGCTTTTGCCCAGGGTGGCTTAGCTGACTTACATCAGGTTGCGCGCTGGAATATGGGTTTCGTTGAGAGCAACCCGCTGAAAGAGCGCTATATGAGCGTGGCAAACCGTATCCAGGAAGCGCTGCGCTTTATGGAAATTTGTGGCATCACCGCACAAAATTCGCCATCGATCCGGGAAACCCAGCTGTTTACTTCACATGAAGCCTTGTTGCTGAATTACGAAGAGGCCTTAACCCGGCGTGATACGTTAACGGGTAAATGGTATGACTGCTCCGCCCATATGGTGTGGATTGGCGAGCGTACCCGGCAACTGGATCATGCGCATATTGAGTTCTTCCGCGGCATTCATAACCCGGTCGGGGTGAAAGTCGGGCCGGGCATGCAGGAGGATGATTTAATTCGTCTGATTGATGCGCTAAATCCGGATAACACGGCAGGACGTCTGACGCTGATTACCCGGATGGGGGCCGATAAACTGGCAGATAAACTGCCGGCGCTGGTGCGGCGGGTGAAACAAGAAGGACGCAAAGTAGTCTGGAGTTCGGATCCGATGCATGGCAATACCGTGAAAGCCAGCAACGATTATAAAACCCGCGACTTCGAAGCCATTTTACGTGAAATCCGGAATTTCTTTGCTGTGCATAAAGCCGAAGGCACCCATGCCGGCGGTATTCACCTGGAGATGACAGGTGAACATGTGACGGAGTGTACAGGTGGTGCTTATGGTTTAAGTGAAAGCGATTTATCCAGTCGTTATTTCACCCAGTGTGACCCGCGTTTAAATGCCGATCAGGTGCTGGAATTAGCGTTTTTAATTGCCGATACGCTAAGCGCCGCCCGCAAATAAGCTTAAGCCCCTGGCGGCGTCTGCCGTCAGGGCTTTTTCTCTGTACTGCTGCTACCCCAAGCGCACTAATACTTCTGCCGTTTTAAGCCAGTCATAGCGATGATTTTGGCTGAGATCTCCTCAATCGATAACTGGGTTGAGTTTAAAAATGGGATCTGCTCCCGCTGATACAGCCGTTCAACTTCTTTTAATTCCAACGCACATTGCCGCACCGAGGCATAACGGCTATTTGGCCGGCGCTGTTCACGAATTTGACTCAGCCGCTCAGCGCTAATTGTTAATCCAAACAGCTTGCTTTTATGCTGCTTTAACTCAGACGGTAAACGCAGCGCCTCCATATCTTCTTCGACGAAAGGATAATTTGCCGCCTTAATGCCGTATTGCAGTGCCAGATACAAGCTGGTGGGGGTTTTACCGGAGCGGCTTACCCCAACCAGAATAATATCAGCCTGACTAAAGTTCTTCATATTGGCGCCATCGTCATTGGCCAGCGCAAAGTTCACCGCATCAATCCGAAAGTCATAGGTTTTTTCATGCATGCTATGGGTGCGATGGGTTTTCGGTACCGGCGCCAGCTGCAATTCCTGCTGTAACGGCTCCACAAAGGCATTGAGAAAGTCGTAACAGATGCCCTGACTTTGCTTAATTTGCAACCGCAGCTGTTCATCAACAAAGGTGTGGAAGACTAAAGGCTTTAATCCTGTAGTTTTATAACAATCATTAATTCGCTGCACGACGTGTTGGGCCGTTTCCGGTGTCTCGACAAAAGGGATGGTAACGTGCTCAAACTGTGCCGGAAACATGGTTAACAGCGCGTGACCAAAGACTTCTGCTGTTATGGCTGTGCCGTCAGAAATATAAAAAGCAGTACGCACATTTTCTCCGTTTTTCGTAATAAAACTACATGAAAATTAAACATTTTCTTAGCTGCAGTCAAAGTGTAAAATCGCTTCGATTGTAACCCTTGCTGTAAGCTTACCTGCTTGGCAACAAAAATTGGAGAGAAAGGTGCAAGAATTCGTCATTTGGTATCAAGACCTCGGTATGCATGATGTAGATCGGGTGGGCGGTAAAAACGCTTCTTTAGGCGAAATGATCAGTAATCTGGCCTCGGCCGGTGTACAGGTACCAGGTGGTTTTGCTACCACGGCGTACGCTTTTAACCAGTTTCTCGAACAAAGCGGTGTTAATGAGCGCATTTATCAACTGCTCGATACGCTGAATGTTGACGATGTGCAGGCATTAGCGCAGGCCGGTAAACAGATCCGGCAATGGGTCATTGATACCCCGTTTCAGCCAGAGCTGGAACAAGCGATTCGCACCGCCTACCAGCAACTGCACCCGGATTTGTCGCAGGATGTGTCTTTTGCCGTCCGCTCCTCAGCCACCGCTGAAGATATGCCAGATGCCTCCTTTGCCGGTCAGCAGGAAACCTTCCTCAATGTGCGCGGCTATGAGGCGGTGATCGTCGCGATTAAACATGTATTTGCGTCGCTGTTTAATGACCGCGCTATTTCCTACCGGGTGCATCAGGGCTATGACCATCGCGGTGTCGCCTTATCTGCCGGTGTGCAGCGGATGGTGCGCTCTGATCTGGCGTCTTCAGGGGTGATGTTTAGTATCGATACTGAATCAGGTTTTGAAGATGTGGTCTTTATCACTTCATCCTATGGCCTGGGTGAAATGGTAGTGCAGGGTGCCGTTAACCCTGACGAATTCTATGTGCATAAACCGACGCTGGCCGCAGGTCGCCCGGCAGTGGTTAAACGTAGCCTCGGTAGTAAACTGATTAAGATGGTGTATTCAGCGGAACAAAGCCATGGTAAGCAGGTGCAGGTTGTTGATGTGGCACAGGCTGAACGCCGCGCTTTCTCTTTGACTGACAGCGAAGTGCAGCAGTTGGCGGCACAGGCAGTGATTATCGCTGAACATTACGGCCGGCCGATGGATATCGAATGGGCCAAAGATGGCATCGACGGCAAACTCTATATTGTACAAGCTCGGCCAGAGACGGTAAAAAGCCGTGAAGATAGCAACAGCATAGAACGCTACCAGTTACAGGGTAAGAGCCCTGTTCTGGTAGAAGGCCGGGCTATTGGTCAGCGTATTGGCCGTGGTGTGGCTAAGGTGCTAAAAGACATCTCGCAGATGGATCAAATCCAACCGGGTGACGTGCTGGTCACCGATATGACGGATCCGGATTGGGAGCCGATTATGAAGCGAGCTTCCGCTATCGTTACCAACCGGGGCGGCCGTACCTGTCATGCCGCTATTATTGCCCGTGAGCTCGGCATTCCTGCTGTGGTCGGTTGTGGTGATGCCACTGCGAAAATCGAGGCGGGTAGTGAAGTCACTGTATCTTGTGCCGAGGGTGATACCGGTTTTGTCTATCAGGGCTTATTAGACTTTAACGTGGTAACCAGCCAGGTTGATCAGATGCCGAAACTGGATCTGAAAGTGATGATGAACGTCGGTAACCCGGAGCGTGCCTTTGCATTTTCACGCTTACCGCATGCTGGTGTTGGTTTGGCGCGGCTGGAGTTTATTATCAACCGGATGATTGGCGTGCATCCCAAAGCACTGCTGAATTACGCAAGCCAAAGTGCGGAGCTAAAAGCGACCATCGATGAGATGACCGCAGGCTATGCCAACCCGGTTGAATTCTATATCGCTAAGCTAACTGAAGGTATCGCGACCTTAGCCTGTGCTTTTGCGCCGGAGAAAGTGATTGTGCGGATGTCCGATTTTAAATCGAACGAGTACGCCAATCTTATCGGCGGTCAGCAGTACGAGCCGCATGAAGAGAACCCGATGATCGGTTTCCGCGGTGCCTCGCGGTATTTGTCAGAGGATTTCCGTGACTGCTTTGCACTGGAAGTTGAGGCGTTAAAACGGGTACGTAACCAAATGGGCTTTAGCAATGTCGAAGTGATGATCCCATTCGTCCGTACCCTGGAAGAAGCTTCAGGGGTGATTGAGCTGTTGGCGAAACATGGTTTAAAACGTGGTGAAAATGGTCTGCGCGTCATTATGATGTGTGAGCTGCCATCCAACGCGCTCTTAGCTGAGGAATTCTTAGAATACTTTGACGGTTTTTCAATTGGTTCGAACGATTTAACCCAGCTGACGCTGGGTCTGGATCGCGATAGTGGCCTGATCGCGCATTTGTTCGATGAACGCAATCCGGCAATTAAAAAGCTGCTGGAGATGGCGATTCAGACCTGTAAAGCCAAGGGGAAATATATCGGTATCTGTGGACAGGGACCGTCGGATCATGAAGACTTTGCCGCCTGGTTAATGGAGCAGGGCATTGAAAGCGTGTCGCTAAATCCGGACACTGTGGTCGATACTTGGTTGTATCTTGCTGAAAAGTATGGCAACTAATCCATAGTTCACCTCAAGTCGAAATCCCGCTATTTAGCGGGATTTCTGTTTAAAAACGTAGCCAGTAAGCCTGGCTTGTGGCAAATTAATGAGGTTAGGTTGCCTGGCCGGCGCAGTAAAAACGCCCGGTCGCATCTGCTCAACAACAATAACAACAACTCAGGGGATATCCATGCAGGAACTGGTGAATACCATCAACGGCGTGATTTGGAGCGAGGCGCTGATTTATTTGTGTCTTGGCGCCGGTTTGTTTTACTCCATTATGACCCGCTTTGCCCAGGTCAGACATTTTAAAGAAATGTGCAAACTGCTAATGAACAATACCGAGTCTGACAAAGGCATCTCGTCCTTTCAGGCACTTGCTGTGTCACTGTCGGGCCGGGTGGGCGTTGGTAATATCGCCGGGGTTGCCGCCGCTATCGGTTTTGGTGGTCCGGGTGCGGTATTCTGGATGTGGGTCGTCGCCTTTTTAGGTGCTAGCACCGCTTATGCCGAATCAACTTTGGGTCAGGTTTATAAAGTAGAAGAAAACGGCCAATATCGCGGTGGCCCGGCGTACTACTTTGAGCGCTGCTTAGGTTGGCGTTGGCTGGCAGTATTGTTTGCCGTTTCAGCCATTATCGGTTGTGGTATTTTCTTGCCTGGCGTGCAGGCGAATGCCGTAGGTAATGCCGTAACCCAGGTCTTTGGTGACGGCAGCATGGTGGTCACCAGTTTTGGTGAGGTGGGTACCAATAAATTAGCGGCGCTGGCGCTAATTCTGATTGTGCTGGCCTTTATTATCTTTGGTGGTATTAAACGTATCGCGCATTTTACGCAAATCGTGGTGCCTTTTATGGCGCTGGGTTATATCGTAATGGCGCTGATTATCGTGTTCCTGAACTTGGATAAAGTACCTGGCGTGTTCAGTTTAATTTTATCTGATGCCTTTACCGCGCAGGCCGGTTTTGGCGCAGCCATTGGCTGGGGTGTCAAACGCGGTATTTACTCTAACGAAGCAGGCCAGGGCACTGGCCCACACGCTGCCGCTGCCGCTGAGGTTGACCATCCGGCACAACAAGGCTTGGTGCAGGCGTTCTCAGTTTATGTCGATACTTTGTTTGTCTGTACTGCCACGGCGTTAATGATTTTAATTACACAGCAGTACAACGTCGTTGGCGAGTTACCAGCCGGTCAATTTATTGTACAGAACGTGGATGCGGCGACCGAAATCGGCTCTGCCGCCTTTACGCAACTGGCACTGAATAGTGTGTTCGGTGGTTTTGGTCAAATTTTTGTGGGTTTAGCGCTGTTCTTTTTCGCCTTTACCACTATTCTGGCCTATTACTACATCACCGAAACCAATGTCGCCTACCTGAACCGGCTGTTTAATAATAAACTGCCGCTGATCCTGTTCAAGGTGTTACTGATGGCGATGGTGGCTTACGGCACTGTTAATGCTGCCGGTTATATCTGGGCAATTGGTGATATTGGTGTTGGCTTAATGGCCTGGATTAACGTGTTGGGTATTCTGGTGATTTTCTTCCTGCATAAGCCCGCTATTCTGTGTTTAAAAGATTACGAGCAGCAGAAGCAAGCCGGTGGCCCCATTACCTTTGATCCGGTAAAACTGGGTATCAAAAATGCCACTTTCTGGGAAAAACGGCTGGCAAAAATGCAGGCTGAACAGCCCAAAACGCCAGACTAAGTCAATTTTAGCCTGACTTGATATAAATCAGCCCCGGCCATTGCCCTGTCTCTTATACACAAAT